>CAZKMG010000147.1:0-9069 GCA_964553465.1 uncultured Bacteroidaceae bacterium | reverse complement strand
ATAAATAATTAAATTATTATCTGATAGATTAAAAATGTTAAAGGTTTGAATAAAGTCAGGATATAACTCAATATTTTTTTTCTATTTTTAAATAAAATTAGGATCATGAATGCCCTTGTCCTTATTCCCTTTCTCCTTTATTTCATGCTGGTTTTAGCTATTGGTCTGTATGCGAGGAAATTTTCATCACAGGGGATGAGTGAATTTTTTATCGGTGGAAGAAAAATAAACCGGTTTGTGGTCGCTTTATCTGCGATTTCCTCTGGAAGAAGCGCCTGGCTTTTACTTGGATTCACAGGCCAGGCATATATAATGGGATTTTCTGCAATATGGGCTGTCGTTGGATATATTCTGGTAGAGTTTTTACTCTTTCTCTATTATGCACCCCGAATCAGAAACTTTGCTGAAAAAAATGATTGTATTACCATCCCGGATTATTATGCAGCGCGATTCAGGGATGATAAAGGATTTTTGCGCCTTTTACTGGTTATCATTTTTATTGTATTTATGGTTAGTTATGTTGCATCTCAGTTTATTGGCGGAGGAAAAGCCTTCTATGCAAATTTTGGTCTGAATCAATCAACCGGGATTATTCTGACAGCCGTTATTATCCTTTTTTATACCCTTCTGGGTGGATTTCTGGCCGTAAGCCTTACAGATGTGGTCCAGATAATAGTCATGTTATTGGCTTTACTAATTATACCGGTTTTTGCAACGGTTGACCTCGGAGGTTTTCATGAGGTCAAGATGAGAATCGACGGATTGAACCATGATTTTCTTAATCCTTTCGCCCTTTCTTTTGTCACATTTATTGGTTTTGTTGGAATAGGACTTGGCTCACCGGGAAATCCGCATATTATTATAAGATATATGTCGATTAATGATCCTGCCCAATTCAGATGGACTGCCATAATGGGCACCATATGGAACATATTACTCGCCATTGGTGCACTGGCTATTGGAATCATGGCAAGAGCATATTTCCCTAATATTGAATCTTTACCCGGAAAGGATCCGGAGAATGCATTCCTGACTCTTGCCAATGCTGTTCTCCCTTCTTTTCTTGTGGGTCTGGTATTAGCTTCCATTTTTGCAGCCATTATGTCTACCGCCGATTCTCAGTTATTGATTGCTACATCCAGCCTTGTTAGAGATCTTTATGAAAAAATTTTACACAAAAGAAAAAAAATATCACAAATTAAACTTGTTTTTTTAAGTCGCATTGCAATCGTTCTTCTTGTATATATCGCCATTATGCTTGGACTTCTTGTTGAAAAAGTGATATTTAAATTTGTGCTTTTTGCCTGGGCAGGATTGGGAGCTTCTATAGGACCTACATCCATCCTTGCACTTTTCTGGAAGAAAACAAGTCGAAATGGAGTAATTGCAGGACTGATTTCAGGTACGTCGACAGTTATCATATGGAAAATCATCCCATTCCTGAGTTCCCTCATCTACGAACTTATTCCGGGTTTTATTATCTCTTTGATACTAACGATAATAATTAGTCTTATAGACAACAGGTTGAAGAATAAGGATAAAATGAGAATCCCAGGATTTAAAACTGTAAAGGCTTTCATTCCCAGGCCTCAAGATGAAAATTAGGGATTTTTGCTCCCGATAAGCTATCGGAAGCGGAAATTTTTCTCCTACTGCCAAAGCAATCCCATGGTGGACAGGTTTTGCTATTTCCGAATATCCCTGAGTAGTAGTAAAAGCAATAACAATTAATTTTATCAAGAACCTCCTACTTCCAAAATTCCCTACAAAATTTGAAATCCTTGATCTATCTTAATTTTAAATTTCGCTAAAGTCTCTAATTACAACCAGGCACTTTTTCCTTCCTTGCCTGTGCTTTTTCAGCAACAGGGCCAACCAAGGCTTTCTTAAAAGATTCACATGCTTGTGCATATTCAGCTGTATTAAAATAGGCAATACCCAGTTCGTAGTTGATCGCCGCAATTTTAACATCCACCGTCTCATTCTTCAGCGCTTTTAATCCATATTCTAATCCTTTGTCAAAATTCTGTGTTTGATTATAAATCATGGAAAGCATATAATAAGCATCTGATGCTTGCGGGTCAAACGAAATTGCTTTTTCAAAATCAGCAATAGCATATGAATAATCAGGATCTTCAGTGTTTACATCAGCCAGATCAACATTCCCGATATTGATATAAAAAAGTCCAAGTTTTTGCTGGGCGAGTTCAACAGTTTTCTCATCTCCAGCGGCTTTTGCAAGATCAATTGACTTTTTAAGATTGGAAATCATCTTTTCTTCATCCATCTTATCAGCGTATATTAATCCCATTCCAAGGTAGGCCTTGGCATCATCGGGAGAATAATTAAGCGCTGACTGAAAATATTTTAAGGCATTATCCAGGTCCTGGTCCTTGTATTTCTGAGTTCCAACACCAACGAGGAGTGTAGAGAGAAATTTGATGGCTTTTTCCTTTGTAGCTGCATTATTCGAATAAGCATCAGCCATTTGAATCGTTTTCTCAAGATAGGGAATAGCTTCCTCATATTTTCTTTGTTTCATATAACCTGTGGCCAATTGATAGTTCAGTATGGGAATCTGTTCCTGGGCCTTTGCTTTAAGATCATTTGCGCTTGCACCAACTCCATCAGCCATCACAAGCACTTCCTCAAACTCTGCAATAGCACTGGTATAATCTCCAGTATTTACTTTATTCGCTCCATCATTAAATTTTGTAATAATTGGGTCAAGTGGAGATGAAGGTTTAGTTTGTGCAAAAATAAATCCGTTCAACGACACAAGGATCACAAAAAGAGCAAACTTCATTTTTTTCATAAGATCTTTATTTTTCGTTATGCTTAAAATTTTGACTGCTAAAGATATAAAAAAATTATTCTTTACAATAAATCACTATTTTTTTTAAGAAATCTCCAAAGATAATGCCAAAAATTTAGAGTTAAAGAAACATGAGAAGAAAGGCAGACTTCTGATGAATATACGAATTTCATTTATTTACTATCATCCGACTCGTCATAAGAACAAAACACAAATTACTATTTATCAATAATATATAAATTTAAAAGCAATAGGTATGTCGAAAAAGCCTTTTGTGTATACCTTTGTGTGTTGTGTGGTTAAATTTAAAACATTGAACCACAATGGTTCACAAAGGTCAAAAGTCGAAAATTATAACTTTTTAGACGATTCCACTTTTCAGGTTGATTAGGATTTAATATTTATAGTTTTTAAAAGTTTATAAATACTATTTAATATCAAATCCCAATTAACCTATAAGTCGTTATTAGATTAGACCCTATACTAATTACTTGTTAAAAATTTGTAATTCAATGGATTATAATATGTTATTATAAATAATTTATAAATAGTCCCTTATGTAAGGTTTTTGAAGTCTAAAAATGAAAAATTCTTTTTTTAAGAATGATATAAATCATATAACAGGTTAATTTTACTTTCTTTAATAAATACTTTTAAATATCATTAAATTTTTATCAGTTGAGTAATTTTCTCAATTTATAATTATTGATTAATGAATGTATTTCATTCGTACTTGGCAGAGAATATATAACTTATGTTAACTCTTTGTGGGTTTAAAAAAATAGATTAAATTTGCCCCCATAAATTAAGTGGAAAAATTTGACTGATTGCAACCACAGAAAAAATGCTAAAACAGTGATCCATTCCCTGTAGTTTCTTTCCTGTCAAATCATTTCACTAAACTTTTTAATAGTTATGGAGTTATGGAGTTATGAAGTTATGGAGTTATGGAGTTATAAAGAAGCGTGACGATGTGAATACGTGACGACGTAACGACATCACGACATTTCGACATTACGACATTACGACGTCACGACATTACGTCATTACGAAGTTAATCCATGACTTTTTACTTCCCGCAGAGCGGGATTTCGGCCAAGGCCTCAATTTTACTTTTTACTTTTTTAAACACTAAAAAACATGTCTTATTTCTTTACTTCAGAATCTGTTTCGGAAGGTCATCCCGATAAAGTGGCTGATCAAATATCTGATGCTCTGCTTGATTATTTCCTGGCTTTTGACAAAAATTCAAAAGTAGCATGTGAGACCCTGGTAACAACCGGACAGGTAGTTTTAGCAGGTGAGGTAAAAACCTCTACCTACATCGATGTTCAGAAAGTTGCGCGTGATGTCATTAATTCTATTGGTTATACTCGCAGCGAATTAATGTTTGAAGGAGATTCATGCGGTGTCCTTGCGGCCATCCACGAGCAGTCACCAGATATTAACCGTGGTGTTGAACGTTTAGATCCTATGCAGCAAGGTGCCGGTGATCAGGGTATGATGTTCGGGTATGCCTCCAGGGAAACAGATAATTATATGCCCCTGCCTCTTGAAATTGCTCATTTATTGCTTAAAGAGCTGGCAGCGATACGCCGGGAGGGAAAGATCATGACCTATCTTCGTCCCGACTCAAAATCGCAGGTGACGATCGAATACAATGATGATGACACTCCCAAAAGGATCCATACCATTGTTGTTTCCACCCAGCATGATGAGTTCGACAAGGACGACAACCGGATGCTGGCTAAAATCAAAGATGATATTGAGACAATGCTTATCCCCAGGGTAATAGCAAAATTACCGGTACGTGTGCAGGAACTTTTTGACAAAGATATTATCCTTCATGTAAATCCCACCGGAAAGTTCGTGATAGGAGGCCCCCATGGGGATTCAGGCCTTACCGGAAGAAAAATCATTGTTGACACTTATGGTGGGAAAGGAGCACATGGCGGAGGAGCATTTTCTGGTAAAGATCCTTCCAAAGTTGACCGTTCGGCGGCATATGCCGCAAGACATATTGCCAAAAACCTTGTAGCGGCAGGTGTTACAGATGAGATCCTTGTTCAGCTATCCTATGCTATCGGAGTGGCTGAACCTGTTGGGATCTATGTAAATACATATGGAAAGTCGAAAGTAAAATATACTGACAGCATGATTGCTGAGAAAATTAAAGGCATTTTCGATCTGAGACCTGCAGCCATTGAAAAAAGGCTTAAACTAAGAAACCCAATATACCTCGAAACTGCATCATACGGACATATGGGTCGTACCCCCAGGAAAGTAAAAAAGATTTTCGAAAACCAGTATAATGGAAGATTGGAGATAGAGGTGGAGCTGTTTACATGGGAGAAGTTGGATTATGTAGAGGTGATTAAGAAGGAGTTTGAGTTGTAAAGGAAAAAGGAAAAAGGAAAAAGGGTTTCTTTTGGGTAAAGAAAAAGGATCTCTTATGGGTAATGAAAAAGGCTTGCACGTTATAGAGTTATAAAGTTATAGAGTTATAGAGTTATAGAGTTACGTGGTTACGTAGTGAAGGGGTGACGAGGAAGAAATGAAGAATTAAAATTATATATCACGGATAGAGGCGTGAAATGATTACCCCAGAGGGGTAAAATATTGGTAATAAGGGGCGAAGCCCCTGGAATAAAAAGCATACCGGAACAGCCTCACTCAAGTTAGCCTGCAAGAATAAATACCTTATGTGAGGCTGAAGTCGAGATTCTTGTGAAAGAAAAATGGAAAAGTAAAAAGGAACTCTTATGGGTAAGGAAAAAGGCTTGCACGTTATAGAGTTATAAAGTTATAGAGTTATAGAGTTATAGAGTTACGTGGTTACGTAGTGAAGGGGTGACGAGGAAGAAATGAAGAATTAAAATTATATATCACGGATAGAGGCGTGAAATGATTACCCCAGAGGGGTAAAATATTGGTAATAAGGGGCGAAGCCCCTGGAATAAAAAGCATACCGGAATAGCCTCACTCAAGTTAGCCTGAAAGAATAAATATCTTATGTGAGGCTGAAGTCGAGATTCTTGTAAAGGAAAAATGGAAAAGTAAAAAGGGGATTAAGTATCAGAGTTAGGTTCTGAGGATCATATAGGTTTGATTTTACAAGCGATTTTACCCAGAATTAATGTCAGTTCATTGCTTTCCTTAAAGAGCCTTTTAATTTCCTTATTATCAGGGAATAAAGAATCAAGGATTTTGAACCAGTAATTCTTTTCCCGCATTTCTTTTAAGGCGATAATTATTTTTAGCCTGAAATCGGCCCTTGAAATAGCGGCCTGAGATTCTTCATAATTTGCCCCGACTGAAGTGGCAGATTTAGATAGCTGGTATTTAATGGCATCTATTTCTTTTCCACCCTTAATTTCTCCAAGCATTTTAATTACTGTAAAAGCAAACCTGAATAACCGCTCACTTAAATTTCTCTCCATCATTTATTTGATTTTTCATAATTTTCGTCTTATTCCTTTTTCCTTTTTCCTTCCCGCAGAGCGGGATTTCGGCCAAGGCCTCAATTTTACTTTTTACTTTTTCCTTTTTCCTTTTTCCGTTTTACTTTTTCCTCTCCCCCCTTCTTAATGTACTTTCTTTTAAAATCTATTACAGTAAAACCCATTCTTTTTGATATTTTTGCAAAAAAACTTAAAAAAACAGGATTACATTATTAAGTAAAGAGTATGTTACATAAAAAGACATATTGCAATTTTTCCCTTTTTACTTTTTACTTTTTACTTCCCGCAAAGCGGGATTTCGGCCAAGGCCTCAATTTTACTTTTTACTTTTTACTTTTTCCTTTTTCCTTTTTACTTTTTACTTTTTACTTTTTACTTTTTCCTTTATAAATGCAAAAACATTGGTACGCAGTATATACAAAACCCCGCAGTGAAAAGCGGGTAGCTGACCTTCTCACACAGCAAGGCATTCAGAACTATCTCCCCATGATGAAGAGCATCCGCCAATGGTCCGATCGTGTGAAGACAGTTGAGATACCGCTTTTCACTTCATATATTTTCGTATATATTGATGAAAAAGAATATTTAGCTGCGATAAAAGTGCCGGGAATTGTTAGATTCATCACTTTTGAAAAGAAGAGGATCATAGTTCCTGACTACCAGATCGAGGCTATCCGGAAATATGTAGAAACCGGTGAAGAGCTTATTGTTAACGAGTCTGATTATACTATTGGTAAACGGGTAATGGTTACGCGTGGAGGCATGAAAGGTTTACAGGGCAGGCTCGTACAGGTGCTTGGTAAACAAAGGGTGAAAGTAGAGATAGAGAGTATACAGCAGAGTCTGTTTTTGCAGATTCCTTTAGGGAGCCTGGAGATTATCGGCGAGGATGATCAGGAAGAAGTCAGGTACTGGTGAGGGTGTGAGGACGTGAGGACGTGATGATGTGACGACGTGATGACGTGACGACGTCACGACGTTACAACATTACGTCGTCACGCAATTTGGACGCTACGATTTCAAAGCATTCTAATCAATCCTCTGATCATCAACCTGATCGACTTTATTTGATATTCAAAGGATTCGATCTCAGATACATATTTCAAATCTCTGGAAATAAGAATTTGTGTTTCCAGTTCTGCCAACGAACCTTGTGCTACTGAAAGAAAATATGCGAACTCTTTTTTTGAAGTTCTTCCTGCTCCTTCAGCTATATTAGTTGGAACAGAAATAGCCGATCTTCTTATTTGCTGAACTATCCCAAATTTTTCATCTTCCGGGAATAGTCTTGTTACTGAATAGATGTCCCTGACTAGAACAATTGATTTTTTCCACACATCGAGATCTTTATGTGATGTAATTTTTAACTCCATACTTATGTTTTATTATTAATGTAAAAGTTATTGAGAAATCAGCCTTTGTTTTCGAAAATATGCTGAGAGAAGAAAGTGATCACGTGATGACGTGACGATGTTACGACGTTACGACGTTACGACATTACGACATTACGACGTCACGACATTACGACGTTACGATTTTTGAATTGACGAAAACATTCCATATATTGCGTTACATATTTTATATAACGTAATTTATGAAACAAAATCCATTTATCATCAGCGGGTATATATCCCCGGAGTATTTTTGTGACAGGGAGCAGGAAACTCAAAGAATGATTGATGCTTTTCAAAACGGGAGACATCTTACGCTCATTTCACCAAGACGAATGGGTAAGACAGGGCTGATAAAGCATTCATTTTATACAGTTGGGAATGTTAAAGAAACAGTTCTTGTTTATCTGGATATTCTGGCCACCACAAACCTGTCGGAGTTTACTGAATTGTTTGGAATTGCTGTTTTAAAAGTACTGGGTAAAAAGGAAAGTACCTTAAAAAAAATTTTACGGCAATTAAGTGCGCTCAGACCATCCATTTCATTTAATTCCATCTCAGGTGAACCTCAATTTTCACTTACAGTGGGCGATTCCAAAGAAACCCTTGTGTCTTTGGAAACAATTTTTAATTTACTGGCTCAGCAGTCTTTACGGATAATTATTGCCATTGATGAATTTCAGCAAATTATAAATTACCCTGAAAAAAATGTTGAGGCAATTTTACGTACTTATGTTCAACAGACGGTTAACCTGACATTCATTTTTTCCGGGAGCAGGAAACATGTCCTGGCAGGAATTTTCACCGATCATGTAAGACCATTTTATAATACAACAGAAATTATGGAGATAGGTCCTATCCCTGCTCCGAAATATAAAGAATTCATCACCTCTAAATTTCAACAAAAGTCAATAAGTATTATAGATGAAGCGCTTGAATATATTGATGAAATCACCGGGATGCATACATTTTATGTGCAGTTTTTATGTAATCGCTTAATTGGAACAAAAAAGAAGCTTGATAAAAAGCAGGTTCATGAAACAATGATCAACATTATCAATGAAAATGAATCAGTCTATGCGAATTACCTGAACCTGATAACATCCACCCAATTCAAAGTTCTTCGTGCAATAGCTGTGGATAAAAATGTTGAAAAGCCCACCTCCCAGGAATTTATCAACAGGCATCAGCTGGGAGCTGCCAGCTCTGTAAGTCAGGCAGTTGGCAGTCTGGTCGACAAAGAGTTCATTTTCGAGACAAATAAGGGTTACCGGATGAATGACGTATTTTTTGCGAATTGGATTGTTTATAGGAAGGCGTGACGGGTGACGACGTGACGGGTGACGGCCTTTAGATTAGCAAAACAAATTTAATATTAAAATCTACTAATTCTTATGATGAA
>CAZKMG010000146.1:1107-9117 GCA_964553465.1 uncultured Bacteroidaceae bacterium | reverse complement strand
GTGTCAATATCAAGAGTATATTTCCCGAAGCCGTTTATCTTTGTGCTTATCCAGTCTCCGTGCCAAATTCCTTTCTCACAAATTGATTCACCCTTTTCAGAAATATTCACAATAACAGTCTTTCCCCTATATATTTCAGGTACATTTCCTGCTTTGATTTCTAATTGAGATGAATAGTGCAAGGGAATAGAATTACTACCAATGTAATGGATATAAGGATAGAATGTCCTTTTTGAATCAGTACGGGCATATTCAAAAGAAATATCCTCATAAAGTGATCCCTCGGGTAATTCCAATCGAATATCAGTATTTTCATAATAATTCATTGTTTTCCAGTTAAATACTAACATATTTGGTTTTAATTTTTCATCTTCCATTTTACTCAGTGCCTGTCCTTCCACTTCAAATTCAAGTATACTTTCATTCCCCTTGGCATCTGTAACCCTGATAAGTATAGGATATTTTATTCCTGACTTAAATTCAAAAATTCCATCATTAATCATTACAGGGTACATTGATAATCTGTTGTTTGGCTTCTTATACAGAAGATTTATTTGACGATTGTTTAAGATATTTAATCTATAATCCATATGAGCATTAACATACCGTGATTCCGGGAAACTAAATTCATCAGCCCGGAATAAATAAATAATACTTCCCGAAATACTTAATTCTATTGTATAAATTCCACATAGATTTGAGCTTCCATCAAGATAATCAAATGCTTCTAATCCAAATCCTCCTCTTCCTGAAATTTTAATTGATTCCAAAGTTGATAATCTATATATTCCATTTTCCTTCTTTACTTTAAATTCAGTACCTACAGTATTAAGTTGAAATGAATTATTCGAAGTGTAAACGAACAAACTAAATATTTTTGGAGGAGTTTGATCAGAAATATTGAATCCATATTTTAATGGATTAACAGGAATCTGATTTCCAGTTTTCCTTAGCTCGAAATGTAAATGAGGGCCACCACTATTCCCTGTATTACCTGTAAATGCAATGAATTCTCCTTTTGAAACTGGTAAAGCACTCTTTTCAAAATAAATATCTACAACATGAGACTTATGTGAATACTGATATTCTTTAACAACGCTGTCTATTCTCGGATTATAGGCATCCAGGTGACCATACACAGAGGTTAAACCACCGGGATGATTGATGTATAAGGATTTCCCATAACCGCCGGTTTGAACTTTAATTCGTGATATATATCCATGTTCAATAGCAAATACTTCTTGTCCTATAACACCTTGGGTTTTAATATCTATCCCGCTATGAAAGTGATCTGTTCTCAGTTCACCAAAATTACCGCTAATATATATCGGGATTTTAACTGGAGGATTAAATACAGGTAATAAAGTAGCAGAATGCTGAACAAAAAGTATTTCAAAAAATAATAAGTATAAGCTGATCATTTGATAAAAATGAGGTTTTTAATTTAAAAATATGCTGTAAAACTAAAATAATATGTTGATGCTGTAAAAATGAAACAGCTTTTTTTTTTATTTACGAAAGCTATGCTATATTTGTATTAACTAAAAGTGAACTATGAATGCTGATCAGGTTCAAATAATAGATGATTTAAAAGCAAACCTGAGAATATTGATTGATATATTAGAAAAGGAAAGAGAAGAACGAGGCAGACTAAAAAATTCTAATCAGGACTTAATTAGAAAAGTCAATATACAGGAGACCAGAATCAGCGAATTGGAGCAGAAATATTTAAATTTAAAAATAGCAAAATCGTTAATTGCAGAAAGTGGAGATGTTCACGAGGCAAAGATAAAAGTGAATAGGATTGTGCGGGAAATTGACAAATGTATTGCTCTTTTAAATCGATAGGGGGAATAATAAAATGGATGATAAATTATCCATCCGTGTAAATCTAGCCGAAAGGTATTATCCCCTCAAAATCGATAGAGGCGACGAGGAAAAGATACGAAGAGCTGCCAGGATGATAAATGAGAAAGTATTACAATATAAGCAGAAATATGCAGATAAGGATACACAGGATTTCATGGCAATGGCTGCGCTGCAGTTTGTAATCAAGGTCATCGAAAGTGAAGAAGGGAATGATATGACCACATTTGAAGGTAAAGTGAATGAAGTAGTAAATGAATTAAAAGATTACCTGGCAAAAGAGTAATAGCGTTCTTTAAATATATAAGAGTTTACCCGCATTGTTTCTTCAATTATTTATGAAACTCAACACTAATAAAATTGGAGTAAAGCGCAATTAGACAAAAACAGGCCTCAATCCTTCGGGATTTCTCTTCGGAGAACATTGGAAGTTTGAATTTAATTGGCAACTCCACCCATTTCTTTAGGGGTTTTATTAAGTTTTGAAGAAACTTTGCGGGTTTTTTTTTCACATAAGAGAGATAGTCATGAGAGAATTAGTATTAGGAGTTATTACAGTTTTGCCAGTATGGTGGTTTATCATCATAGGATTTGCCGGCCTAGTTATTGGAGGAATTATTTCCAGTTTACTGTTGAGAATTTATTCACAAAATCACAGCCAAAATATTTTGAGAGATGCTGAAACTGAAGCAGAAGTAATAAAAAAGGAAAAAATCCTTCAGGCAAAGGAACGGTTCCTCCAATTGAAAACCGAACATGAAAAAATAATCAATGATCGTAACAACAGCTTATCGCAAAGAGAAAACTCAATTAAACAGAAGGAACTTTCTGTTAGTCATAAACTTGAGGAAATACAGAGGAAAAGTAATGAAGCTGATGCTATTCGTGAAAACCTGAATCTACAACTTGAAATTATTGAGAAAAAGAAAGAGGAACTGGATAAGCTTCATCGGCAGGCTGTGGATCAACTTGAAACAATTTCAGCTCTTTCAGCTAATGAAGCCAAAGCACAACTTATTGAATCGATGAAAGATGAGGCCCGACATGAAGCCATGTCTAAGATCAACGAAATTATTGAAGAGGCCAAGATGACTGCCAGTAAAGAGGCTAAAAAGATTGTTATTGAAACTATACAACGTGTTTCCACAGAGACTGCGATTGAAAATTCTGTAACGGTCTTTAATATTGATAGTGATGAACTTAAAGGTAGAATAATTGGCCGTGAAGGACGAAATATAAGAGCACTTGAAGCTGCAACAGGAATTGAAATAATCGTGGATGATACTCCCGAAGCTATTATTTTATCAGGATTCGATCCTGTAAGAAGGGAAATTGCCAGATTATCCCTGCATCAGCTGGTTTCCGACGGAAGAATACATCCAGCAAGGATTGAAGAAGTGGTCGAGAAAACTAAAAACCAAATTGAGGAAGAAATTGTTGAGGTAGGCAAACGTACTGCCATTGATCTTGGAGTTCACGGACTTCACCCTGAACTAATAAGGATGATTGGTAAAATGAAATATCGTTCCTCCTATGGACAGAACCTGTTGCAACATTCCAGAGAGGTAGCTAATATGTGCGCAATTATGGCTAGTGAACTCGGATTGAATGCGAAAATGGCAAAAAGAGCTGGACTTCTTCATGATATTGGTAAAGTTCCCGATGATGAGCCGGAATTACCACATGCTATCCTGGGTATGAAACTTGCCGAAAAATTTAAAGAAAAACCTGAAGTTTGCAACGCTATTGGAGCTCACCATGATGAATTGGAAATGACAACTCTGATTTCTCCCATTGTCCAGGTATGCGATGCTATCTCAGGAGCCCGACCTGGAGCTAGGAGAGAGGTTGTTGAAGCCTATATTAAAAGACTTAAAGAACTCGAATCTATGGCCTTGTCTTATCCTGGTGTTTTAAAAACATATGCAATTCAGGCTGGACGCGAATTAAGAGTCATTGTAGGGGCTGACAAAATAACTGATAAAGAGGCAGAATCCCTTTCTTTTGATATTGCTAAAAAAATTCAAGATGAAATGACTTATCCTGGTCAAGTTAAAATTACGGTTATTCGCGAAACGAGAGCAATCAGCTATGCAAAATAATCTGTAGGATGAGAATTCTTATTACTGGAACAGCAGGATTTATCGGTTATCATCTGGCAAAATTGTTATGTAAGGATGAACATGAGGTCTTGGGTTTGGATCAAATTAATTCCTACTATGACATTAACCTGAAATTTGCCAGACTCCGAGAATCCGGAATACTGCAAAAGGATATTATTCCTCAAAAATTTAATCAGAGCATTACAATAAAAAATTACAACTTTATCCAGGCTGACCTTGAGGATCAGAATGAGATATTTAGAATATTTTCTATTTTTCGACCGGAAATAGTTATTAATCTTGCTGCTCAGGCTGGTGTGCGGTACAGTCTGACAAATCCTGATGTGTACATTACTAGCAATGTGATGGGATTTTTGAATGTTCTTGAAGCATGTCGTAAATTTCCAGTTTCTCATTTACTATATGCTAGTAGCTCCAGCGTTTATGGGCTTAATAAAGCCACTCCATTTTCAGTTCATAGTGCAGCAAATCATCCTGTAAGTCTTTATGCAGCAAGCAAAAAGGCTAATGAAATGATGTCCCATACATATAGCCACCTGTTTGGGATTCCAACCACGGGTTTACGATTTTTTACAGTATATGGCCCTTGGGGACGACCTGATATGGCATTATTTGTTTTTACAAAATCTATTCTTAACAATGAGCCAATAGAGGTTTTCAATGATGGAAATATGGAAAGAGATTTCACTTATATTGATGATGTTGTTAAAGGAATTTCGCTGATGATTGATAACCCCCCATCTCCTGGTCTAACATGGGATCCGGTAAATCCGGATCCTTCATATTCCTCCGCCCCTTTCCGTATTTATAATATTGGTAATAATAAACCAATTAGATTACTTGATTTTATTTCAGAGATTGAAAAATGTATCCAAAAGAAAGCCATTATGGTCATGAAACCATTACAACCTGGAGATGTTGAAAAAACCTGGGCGGATGTTGATGACCTTGTAAGGGATTTTGATTTTCGTCCTGATACACCTGTTGAATTTGGGGTAAAAATATTTATTGAATGGTACACAAGGTATTACAATACAAATCATTAAGCTTTATCAATTTTTTCTACAATTTCAAGTAATTTATCTATTTGATAAGTCTTATCTTGGTAACCCATTCTTTCATAAGAAAAATGGAGATTTTTCAGAATCCTCTCAAGAGTTTTAATATTGCTGCAAGGTCTGAAATATTCTGGCTGAAGATTAAATTTTTGTTCAGTAAGAAAGAATTCTAGCTCCTTTCTACTTATAAAGGATCCTTTGTTGTATGGATTGATATAGAATAATATACCATCCGGATCTTCATCAAATATAGGATCTACATATGCCAACACATAATTTAAAGGCAGATTCACACCATAAACAGGTAATCCTAATCCCTGTGCGATAGTTGCATATATTACAGATAGAGATATTGGATTTCCTTTTTTTGACTCCAGAACTTGGTTTATATAAGAATTACCAGGTGAGTAAAAATTGCTGATATTACCTGTATACTTATGAACAGAAAACATTATATGATTTATCACTCTGACTTTCTCCAGGGCTGTAAGGTTATCATGCATCTCAATCCATATATCCCTTCTGAGAATATCAATTCTTTCTTCAATTTCAGAGTATATTAAATCAGGATATTGGTATTTTGCAATGAGAAAAACCCCATATAAAAGATTTTCGCCACCCTTCTCCACCCATTCTTTTAATTCGGAAGTAATGCCATGAAATTGTATATCGTGAATTAAAGTTTCAATTCTCACCTGCACAAATTGATTTAAGGAGTTCTCCCATGCTTTTTCTAGATCTGAAACAGCGTCAGTCCCTTTTTCTATAAGCTTCTGAGCAACAATTTTAAAAACTTCCTCGTCTTTGTCTTCGAGTAGCTTAATTAGAGCTGCAATTTCTCTGTCTTTCATCTATTTAATCAATAATAAAACACATAATGGAATTCAACAACATTTTTTCCCAGTTGACAATTCCAAGGAATTTGTTTCGTAACTTGGCCAAATATTACCAGTCATTTGGTTTCGGTTTAATTTGCAAAAGTCCTAGCAAACAGAATGATGCTGAACTTACAATGACGCATTTATTTCATCATACAAAATTAGAATTATTTTTCCTGGATTATAAAGTGCTAATAAACCTTGATGTATAAATTATTAACATTTAAACTTAGTTGATCTTTTGATCTGTATTCAAAAAAATTAAAATATATGACAATACATGAAAATGAATTTCAAATTAGAACTATCTGAACCTTTATTATATATTTTTACTACTTCCTGAATATTAGAACCTTTGGGACAATCATTAGGGAATTGTGTCTTCAAGTGTTTTGAATGTGTAATCTATAAATTAATTTTATTTAAATTATTTATTGTCATCGCTCCAAACTTGATTGAAAAATTAATTGGACTTGTATTCAGATGCAATAAAGAATTAAGCTGTTAATCCTCACTTTTCATAAAGCATTATTATTATTATTTTTGAAGGAACGAATTTGAAATATAAAAATTATGATACAAAGAATTCAAACTATTTATCTTTTCATAGGAACAATACTTTTAACCTTTATGTTTGTAAATCCGATAGCAGAACTATCGATATCCGAAAATTTATATTTAATATTTAAATTCAACCGGATAGAATCACTTAACTCAGCAGATTTTACTACTTTATCTACATGGCCTGTTACTTCCTTGTTATTTTTAAATATCGTTATTGGTATAATAAGTATCTTCCTTTATAAGAATAGGGCATTACAAATGAGATTATGCGTTTTTAATATTATTTTATTATTTGGTTTGGTTGGAATGATTTATTTTTTTACGAAAACAATCCTCCATCAACTTGAGGGACAGGAAAGTGTATTTTTATGGCCAATAATCTTACCTTTTATTTCAGTAATTTTTACATATCTTGCTTTTAAAAGAATACAGAAGGATGAAAAATTAGTAAGATCGTATGACAGGATCCGCTAGAAAAATTAGCCAATATTGATTTAACAGTTTTTACCTGTTTACCCACGATTTATTACTCGCAAATTAAAGCTTTTGTAGTTTCATAAGCTTTTTGTAGTATTTATATGCTTATAAAATCATGAAATTTTCCTGATCTGTGATTTTTTCACAATAATAACATTTTAGAGCGACATTTTTTTTATCAATAACAGTGAATTTTGTTATGATTTCTTCATTATTAGTTATGCATTTGGGATTTACACATTTAACAATTCCAGTTATTGAATCAGGCACTTCAACTATTTTCTTTTCAATAACATTATAATCTTTAATTATATTGAGTTTAGCCTGAGGTGCAACCAGTGCAATTTTATTAATATCCTCATTTTTGAAAAACATATCTGATATTTTAATAATTGCTTTTTTACCAAGTTTCTTACTCCCGAGATTAGTTCCGAAGGTAATCTGGTTTTCAATATGGTCAAGCCCTAATATGGATATTACCTTAAAAAGACTTTGTGAGGGAACATGATCAATCACAGTACCGACCTTTAAAGCACTAACTACTAGTTGTTTTCTGTCTTTCATTGGATTTTATATTATTTTAAACCTAATATTGAAGTTATAATTGCTTGCCTTACAAAAACACCATTGAGAGTTTGAGTAAAGTAATAAGCTTTATCACTCATATCAACATCCATATGAATTTCATTGACCCTAGGTAAAGGATGAAGAATTTTTAAATTTGGCTTAACATTTTTAAGCATTTCGTTACGTAGTATGTAGACATTTTTTGTTTTTTCATATTCTATAGGATCAGAAAATCTCTCTTTCTGAACTCTGGTCATATAGATGATATCTGCTTCAGAAATAATTTCAGTAAAGTCTTTATGTTCATGAAAACTTAAACCGAGATTCTTAAGGTACAACTTATATTCCTCAGGCATTTTAAGTTCGTCCGGAGAGATAAAATGAAAAGTAGTATTAAATCCTGACATAGCCATTAATAATGAATGTACTGTTCTACCATATTTCAGGTCACCAACAAGAAAGATGGTCAGATTGGAG
>CAZKMG010000146.1:0-1097 GCA_964553465.1 uncultured Bacteroidaceae bacterium | reverse complement strand
AGTTTTCCCTGGGTCTTCCTTATGGAATAAAGGTCAAGGAGGGTTTGTGAAGGATGCTGGTTAGCTCCATCACCTGCATTAATTATCGGAACCTTAGATATTTCGCTGGCAAACCGTGCACTTCCTTCGAGGGGGTGTCTCATAACAATCAAATCCACGTAATTGGAAACAGTTTGAATTGTATCCCTCAGTGTTTCTCCTTTTGTTGAACTTGTTGTACCTGAGTCGGAAAAGCCAAGAATTTTACCTCCCAGACGATTTACAGCACTTTCAAAACTTAGTCTTGTTCTCGTAGAAGGCTCAAAAAATAAGGTTGCCACCACATATCCCTTTAATAAATCCTGATTGGGTTTTTTTTCAAACTCTTCCGCAAGATTGAGAATTTTTAAATATTCTTCCCTAGAATAATCATTAATAGAAACTAAACTCCTGTTTTTCATGTAATGGATATTTTAATGTTAAAATTACACATATGTATTTTCAGAATAAAGATTTGTTAATATTTACCTGATAACTTTTTACTTCTTCTTTGATACTTTAATTTTTATTTGTGGAATTATCAGTAAATCATTTTTAAATCTTATGGATAAGGATTGTCGAACTTTTACCTTTAATTCACAATTTTGTTTAAAAACATGATCAAAGTGTTCAATTTCCAGTTCTTTTAGAACTTTCATAACATGTTTCATTTCAGGATAATCAAACCTGATAGTGAACACATTATATAAGTATTTTTTAACTATTTTTGCATTTTTTAGTGCTTCTTTACTTGCAGTTTTATATGCATGGATTAGCCCTCCAACACCTAATAAAGTACCTCCGAAATAACGTACAACCACTACAAGAATGTTTGTAAGATTAAATGTCTGGATTTGTCCCAAAATTGGTTTTCCTGCTGAATTAAATGGTTCTCCATCATCATATACCCTAAAATTTGGCAAAGAAGAACCCAACCTCCATGCATAACAATGATGGCGTGCATCATGGTGCTTTTTACGGAGCATTTCGATTTTTACTGGTATTTCGCTTTCATCATTTACAGGGTATGCATAAGCCAGAAATTTTGAACCTTTGGACTTGAAAAGTCCTTCCGATGT
>CAZKMG010000145.1:0-9121 GCA_964553465.1 uncultured Bacteroidaceae bacterium | reverse complement strand
TTCCTCCTGATCATTCTGTATAAAATTATTTTCGGGTGTATCTTCTGGCATCAAAGCTTGAACATCTTCACTAAACAATTCCTTCAGTTTAACTTCAAAAATGTTTTCTGGTGATTGAGAGATCCCGGGATCTACATCAGATTGTACTTTTTGAACAGGTTTTTTCTTTCTCCCCAAAGCACCCGCAACGATAAATACCACCATCAGCAAAATATACAACAAGTTCCCTATATCAAAGTCAACTTTCATAGATATATAATAATGTATCTTTCGATAACGTTAAAGTTACAAAAAATTTATATTTACTTTTACTCCAGTTATAAATATATGTTACTGTTTTAAGAATTGATGAGAAAAAGTATTCAAATTCTTTCTGTTTTAATAATTATTGCAACTTATGGCTGCAAAAAAGATAACTTTCAATTCCCTAATGTTCCTTTTCGGTTGGATCTGGGTATATATTCTGACCTGGGATTATTGGGCCCCGGTGAGTTACTTTTTAAGGATGGCTATGGTGTACAGGGTTTAATCATTTACAGGGACTTTGATAATAATTATCTTGTATTTGACCGCGCCTGTACATATGAAAAAGATTTTAGTTGTAAACTCAATAAAGACACTTCTATCGATGGGGCCTTGATTTGTCCATGCTGTAAATCCCGTTTTGTAATTATTGAAGAATCTGCGGACCGGTTTGAAGGTCCTGCAACCCATCCTCTTGTCCGTTATAATGCCTTTATTGATGGCACTTTATTAAGAATTTCAAATTAATACCTGATTATAAACTGAAATTTCCTGTTCTTAATCCTCGAACACCTGGAAAGGCTGCTAGACCTTACACATTTTCTTTTCCTTGTCAATACTCCTGACAGGAATCCTGATTAATAGCGATAGTGATCTGGTTTATATGGTCCTTCCACTGGAACGCCTAAATAAGCAGCCTGTTCTTTTGAAAGCCTGGTGAGTTTTACACCTAATTGAGCAAGATGCATTCTGGCTACTTCTTCATCAAGTTTTTTGGAAAGCCGGTAAACCCCTACCTTATAATTATTTTGCCAGAGATCAAGCTGGGCAAGTACTTGATTTGAGAAAGAGTTACTCATAACAAAGGAAGGATGACCGGTTGCACATCCCAAATTTACTAACCTGCCCTCGGCAAGCATGAATATAGCATGGCCATCATCAAAAATATACTTATCAACCTGGGGTTTGATATTTAATTTTTTTATACGCCTATTATTATTCAAAGGAGAAACCTGTATTTCATTATCAAAATGTCCAATATTGCAAACAATGGCCTGATCTTTCATTTTTTTCATATGATCGAGAGTAATTACATCCCTGTTCCCGGTTGCAGTGACATAAATATTTCCTTCTTTAAGAGCTTCCTCGACCGTCCTTACTTCAAATCCTTCCATTACGGCCTGCAGGGCGCAAATCGGATCTATTTCAGTAACAATTACCCTTGCTCCATATGATTTCATGGAATGAGCACAACCTTTCCCAACATCACCATATCCCATAACAACTACAACTTTACCTGCAATCATTACATCTGTAGCCCTCTTTATACCATCTGCGAGTGACTCACGGCAACCATACAAATTATCAAATTTTGATTTGGTTACAGAGTCATTTACATTAATTGCAGGGAAAAGCAGTTGGCCTTTTTCCATCATCTGGTAAAGTCTGTGAACTCCTGTTGTTGTCTCTTCAGATACTCCTTTTAGATCTTTCACAACCCTGTGCCACTTAGTTTTATCCTCATACAAAATTGACCGTAATTGTTCAAACACTATCATTTCTTCAGCACCTGAAGGAGTTTTATCAAGAATGGATGGATCATTTTCAGCTTTGAAACCTTTGCTCACCATTAATGTAGCATCACCACCATCATCTACGATAAGGTTAGGACCTTTTCCTCCAGGGAAAGTCAATGCCTGTGCTGTACACCACCAATATTCTTCAAGGCTCTCCCCTTTCCAGGCAAAAACTGGAATACCTGCTTCTGCAATTGCCGCTGCAGCATGATCCTGTGTTGAAAAAATATTGCAGCTAGCCCAGCGTACATCAGCTCCTAAATCGACCAATGTCTCAATAAGTACAGCTGTTTGAATGGTCATATGAAGAGATCCGGTGATGCGGGCTCCTTTGAAAGGTTTCTTTGCAGAATATTTGGAACGAATTGCCATTAATCCCGGCATTTCTTTTTCCGCAATTTCAATTTCCCTTCTCCCAAAATCGGCAAGAGTGATATCTTTTACTTTATATGCTAAATTCTGCTCAAATATACCTGATGGATTCATTACTGTAAATTTATATTTATATACAAAATTAGTATTTTATATGGGTAAGAAAAGCTCATTTACCTTGATATGTTCTAAGTATTTTCTGTGCTTCTGATTTATCAATAGCCAGCTGGTCTTTTAACTGTTCAATTCCATGGAATTTTTTTTCATTTCGGATTCTTTTCCTGAAAAAAATACTGACATTACTGGAATAAATATCTCCTTTAAAATTAAAAAGATTTACTTCAATCGTCTTAATGGGCATCCCTTCTTCAATAGTTGGACGATATCCAATATTTAACATGCCCTCATACCGTATTCCTTCTATATTAATATGAACTGCATAAACACCATCACGGGGAATAAGTTTATGCGGATCAAGGGGAAGGACATTAGCAGTAGGAAAACCAATCTTTCTTCCAATCCTGTTTCCTCCTACGACCTTACCCTGAAGAAAATAATCGTATCCAAGATACCTGTTTGCAAGGCCCAAATCATCCGAATTTAGCAACTCACGAACAAGGGAAGAACTAATACTGACACCATCGATATTAGCTGAAGGCACCCTTTCAATGTTAAAATTAAATAATTCAGCACATTCATTTAATCTTTCAAAATTACCTTCCCGGTTTTTTCCAAATTTATGGTTATACCCGACTAAAAGGTTTTTTATTACGATTCTTTCAACTAATATCTTTCTAACAAACTCACATGATTCCATTTCCGCGAAATCGTTTGTGAAAGGTATAATTACGAGGTGATCAATCTTTAGTTCTTCAAGTAAAATTATTTTTTCATCCAGGCTTGAAAGATAGCGGAGATTTTCAGGGTGTTTGTTTAAAACCACACGTGGATGAGGCCATAAAGTTATCACAACCGTTTCCCCACAGACCTTAATTGCGGATTTCCTTAACTCTTCGAGCAGAAAGCGGTGACCTTGATGTACTCCATCAAAAATCCCAATGGTAACCACAGGATTAATGGCTGTAAATTCTTTTATTTCTGTCCAGATTTTCACTATTCTGTGTTAAGAGTTGCAAAAATAATAATTTTAATTGGTTGATAGATTTAATCTCTGTTAAACCTGCGTCTTAATTTAATAGAGTATGAAATTCATTTTTTATGAATGTCACTATGATAAAGATATTGAAAGATGTCTATTTCAGATGTATTTAAAAGTGAGTATCTTTCATCCTTGAAATTGTTTCACCATGAAAATTCCCAGCATCGTTAAAAAGGACCCTTTTCTTACCCCATATTCTTCGGTAATTGAAGCTCGTCATCAAAGAATTAGAAACAAATATGTTGAACTTAATTCCGGGAAATCATTATCCTCGTTTGCAAACGGCCATTTATATTTCGGTGTTCATAAGGATGCTAACGAATTGGTATTCCGGGAATGGGCACCATATGCTAAAGATATTTACCTTATTGGATCTTTCAATAAATGGAAAGAATCTGACAAGTTTCGCTTTACATCTATTGGAAAAGGAAACTGGGAACTGCGTCTTGGTGATATAGAACTTCAGCACAAGGACTTCTATAAACTTTCTATATACTGGACAGGCGGGAAAGGAGAGAGAATTCCTGCCTATGCAACACGTGTGGTACAAGATCCTGATACATTAATGTTTTCCGCACAGGTATGGATTCCGGAAAATGAGTACAAATGGAATAATGAGATTCCTTTAATTGATGAACCTCCCTGTATTTATGAAGCTCACGTTGGTATGGCCACCGAAGAATATAAAGTAGGTTCCTATGAAGAGTTTCGTCTGAATATACTCCCCAGGATTGTGAAAGCAGGATATAATACTATTCAACTGATGGCTATCCAGGAACACCCTTATTATGGGTCTTTCGGTTACCATGTCTCAAACTTTTTTGCTCCTTCGTCCCGTTTCGGCACTCCTGAAGAATTAAAACATCTTATTGATGAGTCTCATGGTGCAGGTTTAAGAGTTATCATGGATATTATTCATTCTCATGCTGTAAAAAATGAGAATGAAGGCCTTGCAAAATATGATGGTTCCTTATATCAATTTTTTCATACGGGAATAAAAAGAGAACATATAGCATGGGATTCTTTATGTTTTAATTATGGTAAAAATGAAGTAATCCATTATCTACTTTCAAATATCCAGTTTTGGCTAAAAGAATATCAATTTGATGGGTTTAGGTTTGACGGGGTTACGAGTATGTTATATTATGACCATGGTCTAAATAAAAATTTTACAGATTATAGTATGTATTTCGATGGTCAACAGGATGAGGATGCGATTTGTTATCTTGGTTTGGCCAATACTCTGATTCATGAGATCAATCCTTCGGCCATCTCCATTGCAGAGGAGATGTCTGGTTATCCCGGGGTTGCTGCAGATACCGAAGATGGAGGCTTAGGTTTTGATTACAGGATGGCTATGGGTACTCCCGATTATTGGATTAAAATAATTAAAGAGAAGGCTGATGAGAATTGGAATGTCGAAGAAATTTACTATGAGTTGACAAATAAAAGAATTGAAGAAAAGACTATTGGATATGCTGAATCACATGATCAGGCACTGGTAGGAGATCAGACACTTATTTTCAGGCTTATTGGTAAAGAAATGTATTTTAACATGGCTAAAAGTCAAGTAAATCTCATCATTGACCGAGGTATTGCTTTGCATAAAATGATCCGGTTGATAACACTGGCTACAGCCGGTGATGGATATCTGAACTTTATGGGTAATGAGTATGGCCATCCTGAATGGATCGATTTTCCAAGGGATGGGAATAATTGGTCATATCAGTATGCAAGAAGGCAATGGAGCCTTCTTGATGACAAAAATCTGAAATATGAGTTCCTTGCAGAATTTGATCGGAAAATGATAAATGTGTTAAAAAATTCAGGAATTTTTAATAGAAATCATCCGCAAATATATCATAGTAACATTAAAGATCAGGTCCTGGGGTTTGGAAGAGCAGACTTATATTTTGTATTTAATTTTAATCCACAACAATCTTTTGAGGGGTATGCGATGAAAGCTAAATCAGGTAGGTATAAGATATTGTTTGACACCGATGAAATTGTTTTTGGAGGACAGGGTCGTATTGATCATAATTTAATTTATCGCACAGCACCTGAGAATAAATATCATTCAGATCAAATGCTAAGGTTATATCTTCCAGCAAGAAGTGCTATTGTATTAACAAAGGAGAAAGTAAAGGGAATATATGATATCACTTCCTCGTCATAACCACATCACCAGGGGTAGTTCCTGCCTCTTTGCAAGTAGTTTGCTTTGAGGAAATATCCTGATTCCGAAATCAAATAAGCCAGGTTGAGAAGGGGAAGTATTTACTTCATACCAAACATGTGAACCTTCTTTTTTAATAAATTTATACTCGTCGACATGAAATATTTTCTGTTTTCCTCCCGGTGTTTTTGATTGTGCAATGACTAGTTCAATACCAATTTCTTCTGGTTTGAGGGTTTTTAGATCAATTATCAGCTCACCATGGTAATCTTTACCGATCAATACAGGTTGTTTTCTTGTTTCCGGGAGCGTAAAGGAGATCACTTCAATAGTATTCCACGCATTGATAACTTTTTTCTTCCATGATGCCAGCTCCGCAGCCATTTCATAATCTTTCTCCTTCATTTTCAAGCTTCTCTGATATAATGGATTATAATATTGAGTAATGTAGTCGTTAAGCATTCTGTTCATAGTAAACTCCGGACATACTTCTGCAATGGATTTCTGGATATAACTAATCCAGGTTACTGGAACACCTCGGGCATCTCGTTTATAGAAAGTCGGGGCAATTTCATTTTCAAGAAGCGAATAGATAGTTTCTGCATCAAGCTGATCCTGGAAGTCCTGATTGTCATAGACTCTCTCTTCACCCAGAGCCCAACCGGCATCTTTTTTATATCCTTCAGCCCACCAACCGTCAAGAACACTGAAATGCAATACTCCATTCATCACAGCCTTCTCACCACTAGTCCCTGAAGCTTCGAGCGGACGAGTTGGAGTATTCATCCATATATCAACTCCATGAAGGAGCTTTTTAGCTAAAGAAATTTCATAACCAGGAAGAAATAATATCTTGCCCATAAATTCAGGTCGTTTTGAAAATTCTATAATCAGCTTGATCAGATCTTGTCCCGCTTTGTCGGCCGGATGAGCTTTTCCGGCAAATATAAACTGGACAGGCATAAATGGGTTATTTACAATTTCTGAAAGTCTTTTAAGATCACGAAAAAGAAGATGTGCTCTCTTATAAGTAGCAAATCTTCTTGCAAATCCAATAGTCAATGCATTTGGATCTAACTTTTCCTGGATATCAACTACGATTTTGGGATTTTCATGAGTAATAAATGAATCAGCCATGATCTTTTCTCTAATAAAATCAATCATCTTTTTTCTTTCATGATTTTTCAGTTTCCAAATTTCAAGTTGGTCCACTTCTTTAATCTTTGCCCACATAGCACGGTCATCCTGTTTTTCACAAAAATCAGGATCAAGATGTTTATGATAGAGATCTTTCCAGCTCCCTGCTATCCATGTCGGAAGATGAACTCCGTTTGTAACATATCCGATTGGCACTTCCTCGGTCAAGTAACCTTTCCACATATCTGCAAACATATCCCTGCTTACTTTTCCATGAACCCTGCTTACTCCATTGACCTCTTGTGAAAGATTAACTGCAAGGCAGCTCATTGAAAATTTTTCCCCCGGAGTATTAGGATGCATTTTCCCAAGATTCATTAATTGTTCCCATGTTATCTTCAACCGATTGGGATAATGAGCCATATATGCACGCATAAGGTTTTCTTCGAAATAATCATGCCCGGCAGGGACAGGTGTGTGAGTAGTAAAGAGGGATGAAGATCTTACGATTTCAACAGCCTCAGGATATGTTCTGTTGTGTACCTGCATGTACTCACGTAGGCGCTCCAGAACTGTGAATGCTGCATGGCCCTCATTACAATGATAAATATCAGGATAATAATTCATCTCTCTGAGTGCACGTATCCCTCCAATACCAAGAAGAATCTCCTGTTTTAATCTGTTCTCAGTATCACCTCCATATAAATGGTGGGTGATGGATCGATCAGATTCTGCATTTTCATAAATATCTGTATCAAGAAGGTATAATTTAATCCTACCAACATGGACCTGCCATATACGTGCAATCAAATCACGACCGGGAAATACAATCCTTATCTTTTTCCAACGTCTATTTTCATCGTGGACGGGAAGGACAGGTGTATGAGAAAATATTTGAGGGTCATTTACTGATAATTGTTCACCTGTTGAAGATAAAACCTGTTTAAAATATCCGTATCGATATAATAATCCTATTCCAATTATATTTGTCCCATTGTCACTTGCTTCTTTCAGGTAGTCCCCTGCCAGGAGGCCAAGCCCTCCTGAATAAATTTTTAATGAATCATGTAACCCAAACTCCATGCTAAAATATGCAATCTGAGGGCCTGAAATAGATGATGATTCTATATAATTCCGGAACTTTCCATATACGCTCTTTAGATTATTTAAAAAATCGTTATTTTTTTCAAGCTTAGCTAATTTATCGAAAGGTATATTCTCAATGAATGTAATTGGATTTTCCTCATTCTCATTCCATATATCAGGATCAATGGATTTAAACAGATCAATTGCATCCTGATTCCAGCACCACCAGAGATTCTTACTTAATTCCTCCAGGGGTTTTAATACGTCGGGCAGATTTTGTTGGATGATAACTTTTTTCCAGGTAGGTTTTTCTCCCTTAAATACTTCAACCTGGGGTAACTGTTCAACGCGCTCAGTTTCTACGAAAGCATCAACTCGTTCAAGAACCTTACTTAAAGCAATAGAATAGGCTTCATTATAATGGCTGATAAGGTTTGACCATAGAGCAATCCGGGATATATTATAAGCTTTATTTCTAGCCTCTTCTGTTTGTTTTTTATCCAGACCATTGACTAATCGAATTGCTGTGGTAATACCCTCAACCACTTCAGAATCATTAAAATCGCTACGATCGATCACAAAAATCCCGTTTTCAGGGTTCTTAAATTCATCTCTTGCCCATAAACCAAAACCAGCAAGGCTGGTAGTTATTGTTGGAATATGAAATGCAAGACTCTCAAGTGGGGTGTATCCCCAGGGTTCGTAATAAGAGGGGAATACTGTTAAATCAAAGCCTATAAGCAAATCGTAGTAAGAAAGATTAAATATTCCATCAAAACCATTCAGGTATGACGGTACAAATATTATCCGCACCTTATCACCGGGATTATTATTAATTCCAACTTTTTTTATTCTGTTAAGGATAGGATCGCTTTCTGCATAATGTAAGTTATGAGTAAGGATATTATCACCTGAAATCAATAAATCGATCCCATTTAGTTTTTCAAGCAAATCCTTTCGTGCACCGTAGTGATTTGCAGGTATGAGTATAAAAGCAATAATTGGCTTTTTAAATTCACCGTCGCTTTGCAAAGCTCCCAGGGCATCAATAAAGAGATCAATACCTTTATTTTTAAATTCGTACCTGCCACTATTAGCAATAAAGAATGTATTATTTGGTAATTTCTCATTGAACAAGGCACCAGATACCTCAATTAATTTATCCCTTGCATCTTGTCTCTTTTTTTCAAAATCAGATTTTGAGGGTACAAAACTATCTTCGAATCCATTGGGTGTTATCAGATCTACTTCTTTCTGTAAAAATTGCCTGCATTCATTAGCGGTAAGATTGCTTACTGTAGTAAATGCATCTGCATGTTTTGCAGTAATTTTTTCCATGCCTTGTTCTGACCCCATTCCCATAATTATGGC
>CAZKMG010000144.1:6735-9141 GCA_964553465.1 uncultured Bacteroidaceae bacterium | reverse complement strand
ATAAAGAATCCCCTGACACCTATGCGGCTAAGCGTACAGCATCTTCAAAGAACGTGGAAAGATAAAAGTGCAGATCGGGATCAACAGTTGGAAAGATTAAGCAGAACTATTATTGAACAGATTGATAACCTCTCTGCGATAGCGACTGAATTCTCAAATTTTGCAAAAATGCCACAGGCAAATAATGAAAAGTTAAACCTTGTAACACAGTTGAAAAGTGCCCTTGAATTGTTCGAGCCAACTGAGAATGCAAGCATTGAATTAAATCTTAACGGATTATCGGAAGTCTATGTGTATGCAGATAAAGAACAATTATCAAGAGTTTTTATAAACCTGATAAAAAATGCGATTCAGGCCGCATCTGAAGGGAAAGAAAGCAAAGTCCTGTTGAGCCTTTATACTACTTCAGAAAAGGCAATTGTGAAAATTAAGGATAACGGGAAAGGAATTCCTGAAGAAATCAGGCATAAACTTTTTCAACCCAACTTTACAACTAAATCTTCTGGTATGGGTATGGGACTGGCAATAGTTAAAAGTATAGTAAAAAATGCTGGAGGAGATATTTTTTATAAGACTGAATTGGATTATGGGACCACCTTTACAGTCGAATTTCCCGTTTATCACTAAACTGATTAATTGGATAGTTTTTTGGACAAGATAAATTGAGAAGCATGAAAAATTATATAGCATTTTCAAAAAAAAATTATATTATCAAAAATAAAACTACTTTAACAATTTAAACAAGTTGATTAACTAACAAGGAAATCAACAAATTTTAATTAAGATACATCCATGATGAACCGGTATCCTCTATCGATGAAGGTCGCTTTTAGCCTTCTAGTAGTTATCCTGTTTTTTTATGGTATAATTACTGCTAAGGACTTTCTTTATCCAATTGTTATAGGAGTATTACTTGGTTATTTGTTTTATCCTGTAACTTGCTTCCTTGAGAAAAAAGGCTTGCCCAGGATACCTGCAAGTTTAATAAGTATCCTGTTTTTTCTTTCAATAGTGGGTATAGCTGTTTTTCTAATTTATAAACAGACAGGAAACCTGATTGACAATTTCCCAGCCTATAAGGAGAAAGCATTAATAAATATTGACAAAATGGAATCGTTGATTGAGGAACAATTTGGCTTGAAAAATCTTCGGCTGGTTGAATTTTTCAGAGGAAGGATAAAATACTTTTTTGAAGCAGGCAGCGATGCCATGAATAAGGCCTTCAGCAATGCAGCTGGGACTGTTTTTCGACTAGCGATACTCCCAGTTTATATGTTTTTATTTTTGTATTACAGGACAAAACTGGCATATTTTATTTTGCAAATAGTACCTAAGGAAAATAGAAAAATTGCTGTTAAGGTTTTAAAGGATTTTTCTAAAGTTGTCTCAAGGTATATGGGGGGAATATCAACAGTCGTTCTTATCCTTGCCGTATTAAATACTAGCGGGCTGATCATTATTGGAGTTAAAAATGCCTTTGTCTTTGGTATCGTTTCAGCAAGTTGTAGTTTTATTCCTTATTTTGGGACATTAATAGGTGGTTCGCTGCCATTTATATTTTCATTATTAACAAGTGATTCTCCTTTACTTGCTTTGAAAGTATTGATATTATATATCATAATTCATTCAATAGAAAATAATATTTTAGTACCTAATATTGTAGGTAATAGTTTACGGATAAATCCCCTCGTGATCATCGTGGGTATTATAGCTGGAGGAATGGTTTGGGGAGTTCCCGGGATGTTTGTTATTGTTCCATTATTAGCCATGTTTAATATCATGAGCGAAAATGTGAAAAGATTAAATGCATATTCTTTTTTGCTTGGAACGACAGGTACAAAAAAACATGCGATAACAGTTGAAAATATCAGATATTTCTGGAAACGATTAAAAATGGGCTATAAAAATATGTTGAAAAAGTAAAAATTTCTCTTATTTTTAATATTTACCAGGTTTCTACGAATAGAAATTACTATTTTTAAATGAAATATTTTTTTAATGAACTGGAATACCAGGCATAATTATAAATGTATCCTTAAGATTGCAGGATTTTTTATTCTGTTATTATTTTTATTTGATACACTTCATGCCCAGGTAAAGAATATATCGGGTGTAATTAATAATACTTATACCAGCATTGATTCAATCTATTCTTCCGTAAACACTGATCCCGATTCAATTTTTGTTAAAAGTACTACAGGTTTCTTTGCAGGGGACACAGTCCTTGTCTATCAACCGGCAGGAGCCAGGGTAAACAGGACAATTAGCCTTGAAGGATTTGTTGCTGATGTTAGAAACACCGGGAGGTACGGTATTTTCCTGGTAAAAGATGTAAACCCTGGCATGAAATTAGTCATATTGAATACTTCCCTTCTGAATTATTCCAAACTGGTTAATGGAGAGATG
>CAZKMG010000144.1:0-6725 GCA_964553465.1 uncultured Bacteroidaceae bacterium | reverse complement strand
GGTCAATTGATACGTGTCCCAACCTTTAAAAGAGTAAATGTATCCGGTGAACTAACTTGTGATCCCTATAATCCTGTGACAGGGACAGGAGGAGTCCTTGTAATGCTTGTGGAACAATCACTGACGTTGAATGCCAACATTGATGTTTCCGGCAAAGGATTTCCTGGTGCAGCACCTGGTGCAGATGAATATACAGGTCCCTGTGCATCAACAGATACTATTCATTTTAATAAATTATTTTATGATAAAACTGCAGTGGACAGCTCTGCCATGAAAGGATCTGGTCTGTTTGACACTACATTTTCTGATCGCAGAGGTCGCTGTTTTGCTACCATTGCTGGCGGTGGTGGGAATGGATTATATTCAGGTGGAGGAGGTGGTGGGAATTACAATTCAGGTGGTAAGGGCGGTATTGAGAGTGCTACCTGCAGCCCACTCGGGACAATAGGTGGATCTGGAGGAAAAGATATGACAACCTGGCTAACAGGAACAGGCACTAGAATTTTTATGGGTGGGGGTGGAGGAACAGGAACACAGAAACCATCGCTGAATCGCTTTGCAACATCGGGAGGAGCAGGCGGAGGTATTATTATTATTGTAAGTGATACTATCATTGGAAATGGAAATAAAATTATGTCTCAGGGAGAATCTGTTACCGCTTTATCAACTGCTGGTGCAGGGGGAGGGGGAGCAGGAGGATCAATATTTTTAAATGCACATAAATATAATGCAACAGCTACTACTCTGAGTATTGATGTGAAGGGGGGAAATGGAGGGGATGTGAGTATAGTTCCTGGTGATCCATGCGGTCCTGGCGGAGGGGGTAGCGCAGGGGTCATCTGGTTTAACGGCTCATCTATTTCAGGCCCGGTATCTTTCGTTACAACTGGAGGATTAGCTGGGAAATACAATGTTATCAATAATGGGGCCACCAATGGGGGCTCATCAGTCCCTAAAAACAACCTTTCAATTCAGATCAGAGGATTTCTTTTCAATAAATTGCCGGACGGGCAGGTTATCTGTCAGGATGAAACTCCTGCTCCAATATATGCTCCACCTGCTGCCGGTGGCACTGGTACCTATACATATCTATGGGAACAACGTATTGACACGGTAAACTGGGTTGGTGCCCTTGGTCCCGAACAAATCCAGGTTATATACCGGGAGTTTTGACAGACACAACCTACTACCGCCGTATCGTTGACGATGGCATAATACCCAAAGATACCAGTAAAATCCTTACTATTGCCGTTCAACCCCGGTTGAATAATAATACAATTAATCCTGATACAACGATTTGCAGTGGACTCACAGCCAATACGATCTATGCACCAACGACTATTACGGGAGGTTTGGGTCCAGGTACTTATACTTACACATGGGAACAATCTCCAAATAATTCCACCTGGGTAAATGCCACAGGCACTTATATTAACCCATCCTATATCACACCGGTTCTAACGGATACAATATATTACAGGAGAAAAGTAAGTTCAGGTACCTGCATGAGTACCAGTAATTCCGTTAAAATTACTGTCCTTGATGTTCTAACCGGAAATAACATTTCTTCAGACCAGGTTATTTGTTATAACCAGGTACCTGCTACACTCATAGGAGGAGCTGTCAGCGGAGGTAATCCATCCGACCGGACATATGTTTGGCAGGCAAATTCATCTGGGACCTGGAATAATGTTGGCGCTACAGCCAATTATAATCCACCTGCCTTATTCGATACTACCATTTTCAGAAGAATCGTTTATTCCGGCATGAATAACACTTGTGTCAGTACTAGTAACCAGTTGGTAATCGATGTTTATAAAGCTATTACAAATAACCTTATAATAAATGCAGCTGATTCTGTTTTCTGCGCAGGTCTTACAATGGATTCACTTATTCTTCGAGGTACACAACCAGGTGGGGCAGATGACCCTAATTTTAAGTATATCTGGCAGAAAAGACTACCATCACAACCGGTCTGGACAAACGCTGAAATAATTAATACTTTAAAAACTTTCAACGCAGGTGTTTTATATGATACAACTTACTTCAGAAGGCTTATCTTTTCAGGGGTGAATGATGTATGCAAAGACACAAGCTCAGTCATTCTAATGAAAGTACTACCCGAGCTGGGAAATAATACCATTACTGCTCCCCAGACAATTTGTGCACTTGAGACTCCGTCAATACTTGTTGGATCCGTTACTACAGGTGGTAGTGGGCTGATGCCTAGCTATGTTTGGCAAAAGAGTCCTACTCCTGCAATACCTGTTAGCTGGTTAAGTGCCACAGGGATCAATGACACTCAGAATTATTCACCCCCTTCATTATCCTCAACTGTTTACTACAGAAGGATAGTTCTTTCAGGACCTGCCCTGGGAACCTGTAAAGACACAACTACTGCTCTTAAAATTGAAGTCCAAAACGATATATCCAATAACAAAATAAATAATATTTCTCCTGTTTATACCTGTTACAATAAGGCTCCTGCTCTGCTTACAGGAACAACTAAAACCTCTGGTGGGCTGGCGGGAGGAGATGAAACGAATTATTCGTACACCTGGCTCGAAAGTGTTAATGGTTCTGCATGGAACCTTGCATCACAGACAAGAACCAATGCAGATTACCAGGCTGAAGCATTAATTATACCAAAGTATTATAAAAGATATGTGATATCAGGCGCATGTAAAGATACTTCTGCCATGGTAAAAATTGATACAACCCATCTGCCGGTATTATTCTCGCTTTCTGCACAGGCTACTCCCATATGTTTCTTTCAGGCTAATCCCTTTACTCAATTAAATATTACCATTCATGAAGGGTATAATCCGTACGTAATAAATTATTCTGATGGACAATCTGGCACCGGCACTGAAAACTTATCCAGCAGAGTTGGAATAATAAATCCGTCTATTACTAATCTAACCCAGGATTCTATCATCTATACTTATACTATTGATAAAATCACAGATAAAAATGGCTGTGAAGCAACAGCGGCCAATCTTGGCGCATATAGTGTTCCAATAAAAGTCTACGCCACTCCTGATCCGCAATTTTCAACCAAGCTTTTCGAATTATGTGATAGTGTATATACAATCAGTCCAATTCCGAGCTTTGGAACTCCACAATGGGAATATATCAGCAGTATGTCAAAAAATATGTATCCCCCGGTCGATCTTACAAATAGCAACATTGACCTGGAAGCAAATTTTTCTGCAAATTCAGACTTCTCTTCGGAAGCTTATCTGGTGTACAGGGAGTTTAAGGCAAATTGTAATAGTGAGGATTCAATTAAGGCGATCTTCTATAAAAAACCTGAAAATATTCAGAATATTTATCGCGTATCAGAAAATAATATTGTTCCTATTGGGGACACATTAATTGTTTTTATCTCTGACAATCAGGATCTAAAAGCTGATAATATTACACTCGGATCCCCGCAATGGACAATTAAAAGTGGACCTGCTGAATTTTCAAGCACGAACACCATCAATACTTCCCTAACCGGTCTGAACCTCAGTACACCAAGTACCTTCGAATATTCAATTATAAATGGAGTATGTCCTGCCGATGTAAAATCGGTAAAAGTTATTCGAAAAGATTTTAAAATCTATGATGGTTTCTCTCCAAATGATGATGGAGTTAATGATGTGCTATACGCACAGGGACTTTATGACGAGGAAATTCAGTTTAAACTTCAGATATTCTCAAGTTCCGGAAGCTTTATAAGAGAAATTTCAAGGAAAGATGCAAGTGATTTTGATTATGTTAATAATGAATTAATCATATGGGATGGAACAACCAAGATCGGAGGAGCCCATGAAAAAATTCCGGATGGTACGTACTATTATGTATTGACAGTTACCTATAAGGGTCAGAAATTTGATAAAAAGGGATATATTATTGTAAGGAGATAATTAATGCGCAACATCTTATATATAATTTTCATCTTTGCGTATTCCATAATCGGAGCGCAAGATGTTCCCTACATTCACCGTATCAACCAATATCTTTTTAATGGAATCCTGCTTAATCCTGCATATGCAGGAAGTCGCGAAGCTTTGAGTGCAACTGCAATGCACAGGACTCAATGGGCAGGTTTTGAAGGTTCCCCTATATCTCAGAGTCTAGCTGTTCATACTCCAACCAAGAAGGAGAAGGTGGCTCTCGGATTAATTTTTGATAATTTTACACTGCCAAGTGTGCAATATAATAGCATGTATTTTGTTTATGCATACCGCATGTGGCTTGGTGGTACAAGGCTTTCACTTGGGTTAAAGGCTGGTGGATATATGTATAAAGAGAAACTGACAACCTTAAATTTACGTGATCCTATCGATCCCAGCTTTGTAGGTAAAAGTGGCTTTGCACCAAATTTCGGCGCAGGAGCATACTTATATAACCAAAAATATTTTATCGGATTATCAGTTCCATTTTTTATGAGTCAGTCAGATACTTCTGCACTTGCATTCGACATGACACACTACCATTATCTGCTTTCAGCCGGTTATTTATTTAATTTCAGTCCGAAATTTAAAATGAAACCATCTTTCATATTGGATTATAATAAATTTATCCTTGATTATCAGGTGGGACTACATTTAATATTTCTTGATGACATTCTATGGATAGGTGGGGCATATAAAGCAAGCAACGAAATTTCAGCCATGGTTGAGGTTCAGATTGGCCCTAAGATCAAATTAGGTTATGCATATGATTTTTCTATGAGTGACATTGCTAAATACTCCAATGGTTCGCACGAAATATTGCTCAGATATGAATTAATATTTAAGTCTAAGGCCGAAAGCCCTTTCTATTTTTAATTCATGAAGGATTATACTTATATATCGTTTGTATTTTTTATTTACCTAATAACAGGCTTAGGTTTATCTGGCCAGAGTTATTACAAACCAAAGGTTCTGCTTCCTATCTCTACCCGTTTAAATAATGAGGAGTGTCCGGTAATGATAAAAAATCAGCTCATTTTTCTCTCAAACCGGGCCAATAGTACAATAAAAAAATATTTTGATCAGCAGGAGCGTAACTATTTTCATATATATAGTGCAGTTTTGGATACCTCAAACGGAAATTGGAGTAATCCGAAACCATTCGGCCCTGAATTAGGCTCAAATAATTCTGATGGGCCTGTTACTATTGATAGTTCAGGAAACTTTATAGCATTTTCTCAAAGTTTAAGTACAGATACACAGGGAGGAACAAGTAGAAGCAATCCCTATTCAGGAATCTTTTTTGCAGAAAAGAACGGTGAAACATGGGGAAATAAACATGAATTTCCATATAACACACCTGATGCACATACGACACATCCATCCTTGGACCAACAGGGGAAGGTACTCTATTTCGCTTCTACCCGAAATGGAGGATTTGGAGGTTATGACCTATATGTTAGTAAATTCCAAAATGGGAACTGGTCCACCCCTCTTAATCTTGGACCAAGGATAAATACCAGCGGAAATGAAATTTATCCATTTATCCATCCGAGTGGCAGGTTATATTTTTCTTCTGATGGACATGATAACAAAATTGGAGGATATGATATTTTTTATTCCGAATTTTATAATGGAAGCTGGATCGATCCTATTAAACTTCCAAGCCCTTTTAATACGGGATTGAATGATTTTAGTTATTATGCTGATGAAAAGTTCGAAAAAGGATTTTTTACAACCAATAGAAGAGGTTCAGTGGATATTTGGTCTTTTGAATCCACATTACCTACTTTTGAAGTTTGTCAACAACAGAAAAAAGATAATTTCTGCTTTATCATGTATGAAGAAAATACCATCGAAGTGGATACAAATTTATTTGCATATGAATGGGACCTGGGAGATGGAACGAAAGTAAGAGCAATTGAAGCCCATCATTGTTATGCAGGTTCAGGTGATTATGTCATAAATCTAAATGTAATTGATAAACTTACATCAGAAGTGTTATTTAGCCAGGCTACATATGATCTTAAAATTGGAAGGATTGAGCAGGCTTATATCACCTGCCCGGATACTATTATTATTAACCAGGATATTCAGTTTAATGGACTTCAATCCTATTTTAAAAGTATTCAACCAGGGGAATACTATTGGGATTTCGGGGATGGAATAAAAGGGATAGGAGCTTCAGTACGGCATAATTTTAAAATTCCGGGCCAATATACAATCAAGTTAGGTGTTGTTGAAGATTCACAGGATTTAAATAATATCCGAAAATTCTGCTCCTTCCGGTCGGTAACTGTAAAAGAGTAACACGCAAATGGAGTAGATTATATATTGAAGATTCTTATGATCTTTGCTGCAGGGGTAGACAGGTGCAGTGGAATGAATTAAATGAAGTATTTGAAATGTCGTTTAAAATAGATTTTTGAAATTAACGGAGATTGCATGATATTTGCATTATTTTTGAGAAAAATTAATTAAGCATGATTTGCTTGCAAAACATATTTAGATATTTATCCTGCTTTAGTTTTATAGGAATGGTTTTAAGTGTGCATTCATTTGCTCAGCCGGTACCTAACGTTGATGAAAACATTCCTAATCTAATGACTTTTGGTAATAAAGCAGAAACAAGCTGGGGAGATGATGATTTTTCACAGGCATTCTTTTTTCAGGTTCAAAAAGATTACAGCCAACCTATTTTTATCCGTGTATATGATCCGGATATTGGTGGGAATGTAGATGAAATAAATGGGATTTGGGATACAAGGTCAACTTTCTCAG
>CAZKMG010000143.1:0-9181 GCA_964553465.1 uncultured Bacteroidaceae bacterium | reverse complement strand
CAAATGGATTTGGAGGAGTCCTTTCCTTTAATGTAAAAGGTGGATCAGAAACTGCAAAAAAAATAGTGAATAATGTTAAACTTATATCACATCTTGCCAATGTTGGTGACGCAAAATCACTCATCATCCACCCCGCCAGCACAACTCATGAGCAATTAAGCGCTGAAGAACAAATAAAGTCAGGTGTTGAACCTGATGCATTAAGGCTATCTGTTGGTACGGAACATGTTGACGATATAAAGGCTGATCTTCTACAAGCAATTAAATAGTATGCGCTTAAACAACCTAATTCTAACAAAATCCGGATGAGAGAGACTTCTCTTCCGGATTTTTATTTCCAGAGTTTATTTAGTACTGTAAGTTTTAATGAATTCGGAAGAAAGTATCAAATATTGAACCAATGTATAGTACAATATCGATCTAATATCATCTCTTGTAATCCGTTTATTTAAAGTAAAAGTATGATTTCCAGTTTTGATAGCTTAAGCATTTAAACTAATTTTAGGAAAATTAAAAATAATCGATAGATGCTAAGCTCTTACTTTCAATACAAGCAAAAAATAAATAAAAAAACATGATCAGGATCCGAAAAATATCTAATCCAAATAATGAGGCAAATATTCGGCAAATGGGAAAAGTGAAAGAAATTATCAGAACACAATTTCCTGATATTTCTGAGAAAAACATAGATGAAATCGGTGACCAAATGACTGATCCGGTTAAATATAAATATCAATCCATTCTTTTTATAGCAGTTGATATTAATGAAACTGTCCGGGGATTTGCACTGCTATTATACATGTCTGATCTGCAACTTTGTTATTTGGATTACATTGCCGCATCACCAGACAGGCCTTCCTCCGGTGTAGGTAGTGCACTCTATGAGCGAATCCGGGAGGAAGCAGAATCATTAGAGGCTACTGGCATTTTCTTTGAATGTTTACCTGATGACCCAAAACTTTGCCGCGATCAGACAATACTTACACAGAATCAGAAACGGCTAGCATTTTATGAACGTTTTGGCGCTCGCCCTATCATAAACACACTCTATGAGACCTCTGTCAATCCTGGAGATGATTGCCCTCCATATCTTGTTTTTGATGGACTGGGCAAGAAAGATTTAATTCCCAGGGAAAGAGCACGTAAGATTGTCAAAGCTATTCTGGAACGTAAATATGGGGATTATTGTCCTGTATCATATATAGAAAAAGTTGTTAATAGTATTCAGGACGACCCTGTTGTATTGCGCCCACTTAAATATAAAAAGATTAAGAATTTAAACTTATTTAAAACTCATCTGAGCGAAAAGAATAAGATTTTTTTGGTTGTGAATGACAGACATATCATTCATCATGTCAAAGAAAGAGGCTATGTTGAATCACCGGTCAGGATAGAAAATATTCAAAAGGAACTTGATAAAACTGGTATTTTTCGTTATGGAATGGTAAAATTATATCCTGAGAAATTTATTACAGATGTGCACGATAGAAATTATTTCAATTATTTCAAAAAAGTTTGCAAAAATCTTCCAAAGGGTAAATCAGTTTACCCATATGTATTTCCCCTTCGAAATGCTGCCAGGGCGCCCAAAGAATTATCGGTAAGGGCTGGCTATTACTGTTTCGACACATTTACTCCCATTAATCAGAATGCATATCTGGCAGCCAGATGGGGAGTAAACTGCACTTTGACAGCTGCCGATAGTATTTTAGAAGGTAACAGGGCTGCTTATGTACTTACAAGACCTCCTGGGCACCATGCTGAAACATCTGTATTTGGCGGATTCTGTTATTTTAACAATTGCGCAATTGCTGCAAATTATCTTAGTCATCTTGGGAAAGTAGCTATTTTAGATATCGATTATCATCATGGCAACGGACAACAACAAATATTTTATCATCGAAATGATGTGTTAACAATCTCAATTCATGGTCATCCATCATTTGCCTATCCTTATTTTTCAGGATTTAATGAAGAAAATGGTGAAGGTTTGGGCCTGGGATTTAATGTTAACTTTGCCTTAGCTGAAAAGATAAGCTATGAACATTATTCAGTAATTCTTGGTAAATCATTGAAAAAAATACAAGATTACAAGCCGGAATTTTTGATTGTTGCCCTGGGACTTGATACTGCCAAGGGGGATCCTACAGGTACATGGGATTTTAATTTTGAAAATTTTCATACTACTGGAAAATTAATTGGCAGCCTGCGGATTCCAAAGCTGATTATTCAGGAGGGTGGATATAAAAATCAATCCCTGGGTTCAAATGCAAGAGCTTTTTTTACAGGCCTTCATGAATCACATAGTAATTATAGAGAAAAATGACCAGGTAAATTACATAAAACAATAAAATTGTTTCTTACAATAATATTTGTCTTAATCTCCGCTGCAGGATTTGAGCCACGTTCCAATGCATCTTCATCTGTACGCATGATCTCAAGCGAACGTCTGTTATACAATTTATTTATTCCTTTATCGTCCATGTTTTAATAAGTACATTGATGTTCCCCGGCATGATGTTCGTGATGTTGACAGGTTTTACCCGAATCAATTATTTTATTTTGTAGCTATAAGTATAAATATTGGAAATTCTTTTGTCTCACCTTTTTCAGTTGGTCTCTTCATTACAAAACATTGTTCATGAGAAATATTTTTAAATCCGGTATTGCCGAGAATCTGACTTAAACTTTCTACATCAAAACCCCTATGACCTGTAAAGCCTTCGCCATGAAATGTACCATCTTCGATATATAAATCGGCAATAGCAACATGACCTCCTTCATTGAGTAATTGATAGAACTTTGAAATAATTGCATTTATATTCTCCACATGGTGTAAAACCATTTGCGTAAATATTAAATCAAAAGTATTTGACCGAAAATCAGTTGTTTCTAGATTAAAAAACAAAGGTTTTAAATGAGCTGTTTGACTATTATGGATTTTTTCTTCCATGACCTTTACCATTTCATAAGAATTATCCATCAATGTTATCTCCTTTAGAGAATCTTTTAATAAAAAACTAAGGATCCCCGTTCCAGCACCGTATTCCAATGCTGTTAAGTCAGGATGCAAGTCTATTTTCTGAATTATTTTTTGTGCAACTGCTTCTGAGCGTTCCCAATGAGTATGGTTACCGTCCCATGTTTTAGCAGCCTGATCAAAGTGGTTCATAGAAAGAATTAATTACGGCACAAAAGTATTAATAATAACGAACATAGGGCATAAAAACTCATTGAGTTTATTTTTGCACCTAATTCTTTAATGAGATAACCTCCAAAAAGATTTATTTTAGGTTGTTGAACAAATAAAATATTACAAAATAAATGTATCTTTAAAATTAGTCATAGAATGTCTATAGATGAATCTAAATAACAAAAATTCATAAGGAATTGCATTCATTGCATTCCTTCCCAAATTTTTATTAAAATAAAAGTATTATGAAAAGTGTGTTCTTAATTATTGGTCTGACTATCCAATTTATATGTTTATTTGCGCAATCCAAAAATGAATCCGCTTTTTTAGAATCTGAAATAAAATTAAAAACAACAACAGGAGATATTTTTGGAACAATTACTGTTCCCAATCATATAAAAAAAACTCCTGTAGTACTTATCATAGCAGGCTCAGGCCCTACTGACAGGAATTGTAATTCTCCTTTAGGCATTCAGACCAATGCTTACAAAATGCTATCAGAAGGTTTAGCTAAGAATGGTATTTCATCGTTAAGATTTGATAAGCGAGGGATTGGCGAAAGTAAACCAGCAATGACAAGCGAAAGGGACCTGAGATTTGAAACTTATGTAAACGATGTTGTTTCCTGGATCTCATTATTAAAATCAGATAAACGATTTTCGAAAATCATACTTTTAGGTCATAGTGAAGGCTCATTGATAGGAATAATTGCTGCTGAACATACTAAAATTGGAGCATTTATATCAATTGCCGGAGCTGGTAAACCCGCGGATGAAATTTTGCAGGAACAGTTAAAAACTAAATTAACCCCCCAATTGCTGGATGAATCAAATAAAATTATTGACAGCTTGAAACTTGGTAAAATAGTATCGACAGTGAATCCAAATCTGTTTGCATTATACCGTCCAGATATTCAACCATATCTGATTTCATGGATGAAATATGATCCGGCAAAAGAAATAAGTAAATTAAGGATTCCGGTATTAATAATTCAGGGTACAACTGATTTGCAGGTGACTGTAAATGATGCTAAAATGCTTTCAATGTCAATACCAGATGCAAAACTTTTAATCATTGATAATATGAATCATATTTTAAAAGAATCTGACAAAGATATTCAACGGAATCTAGCAACCTACAAAAATCCCGATTTACCAATAATGTCGGGATTAATAGATGAGATTATTAAATTTATATTGACTGAATAATTAGCGGCAAAATGGAAGCACTAAGTAAATATTTTGAAATTGATCTTATTAGTATTGGACAATATAAGATAAGGATTTATACGCTGTTAATTATTTTAATAATTTATGTCATTACAAAATTAATTTTATGGCTGATTAAGAAATTAATTTTTCGTAAACAAAAGGATAATAAGCTTGACACTGGGAATGTCTTTGCATTATATCAAATTATTAAATATATAATATGGGTAATTGCTATTAGTTTAATTTTGGATACTATTGGAATTAAAATTACTGTATTATTAGCAGCATCTGCAGCTCTACTTGTTGGAGTAGGATTGGGATTACAGCAAACATTTAACGATATTGTTTCAGGAATAATTCTACTTGCGGAAAGATCAATAAAAATAGGTGATATTTTGGAAATAGATGGCGATATTGTGAAAATTCAAAATATTGGATTACGAACATCCAAGGGATTAAATAGAGATGAAATTTCTATTATCATTCCAAATTCATTGATTACAACTAATAAAGTAATAAATTGGAGTCACCAGTCCAGGAAAACCCGTTTTAGGATTAATGTTGGAGTAGCCTACGGGAGCGATGTTCAATTAGTTTTAAAAGTTTTGGAAGAAAGTGCACTGGAGCATCCTGATATTTCTAACAGTAATTTAATAGAGGCGCGATTAATAGATTTCGGGAACTCTTCGTTGGACTTTCAGGTATTATTTTTCAGCAATAATATTTTTAGAATAGAAAAAGTTAAAAGTGATATACGGAAAATCATTAACCGTAAATTCATCGAAAACAATATTACCATACCTTTTCCTCAAGTGGACGTACATTATAAGTCTGGCGATATTAAAAAATAATTTCATGCATCAAATCTAAAAACCTTAATATGAAAAAGTTTAAAATTAGTATAGTGATATGCTTTTTTATAGTTATTATTCCTTTAAATGCCCAGGAAATCCCAACGAAAAACAGACAGTTTGATATTGTCTCAATTGGCCTGGGTGTTGGTCTTGATCATGGAGGTATTGGAGGAAATATTTTATTTTATCCCAGTAAATCTATCGGACTGTTTGGTGGTTTAGGATATGCCATTGCTGGTCCAGGATTTAATGCCGGGGCAAAGCTGAGGCTGGTTTCAAAAAAGCCAACCTCAATATTAAATCCATATGTTTTAGCTATGTATGGGTATAACGCAGTAATTTTTGTGACCAATGCGACTGAGTATAACAAATTCTTCTATGGACCTACTTTTGGAATCGGTCTTGATTTTAGGACTAATTCAATGAGAAGAGGTTATTGGTACGCAGCTTTGTTAGTACCTATTCGAAGTTCTGAAGTAGATAATTATATTACTGACCTAAAAAATAACCATGGCATAGAATTTAAAAATGAGTTATTCCCTCTGGGAATTTCATTTGGCTACCGATTCATTTTAAGTTCAAATTAAGTGGCATGGATTGATGGCATATTAGATGGACCACTCAATAAATTAGTGAAATTTTTTGTATCATACCTTATAAATAATAGAGTGCCATTCATTGCGTGAATTCGATTAATTGTATCTATACTAATTAAAGTCAATAATTTTGGGAGGTCACAAAGTATGTCATTTAATATATTCTTCATCAGAAGGTTTTTCTTATATTTGGTATATTACTATTAATTCCAGTATATGAGAACATTAGTAATTATTAGCGGCATCGTTGGCCTTATTTTGCAATCATGTAATTACGGAATTCTTTACCATGAACCTCAACCGCTGAATGGCAGGAATATTGAAAGCTTCCCGGAAAATCTCAGAGGGATATATTCTCGCGACACTGCCCAGAATGCTATTATTATTCTTTCAAAACATCTTATTAAAGTGGACAGTTCCTATTTCGCTTCTTCGATTCATGATGTTGATACATCAAAAGAATATGTATTAATTGGAGATTCATTAATGATTTCTGATAATAACTGGCACGAATCAATTCCTGTTAAACTCAGAGATGACTCGATATTTGGATATTTACCGGTAAGAGATACGATTATTAATCTTCTTGATAAGGACTTAATCAGGCGATATAGAGGGGATTATTATTTGAATAAAAGAGCCAGTGACTCTACCTGGAATGTTATAAAATTAGATCGTATATCATCCAGGAAATTGATTTTTTCAATTATCCCACAAAATGTTGAATACACGAAACTAAATATGATTACCACAGTTACTGAGATGAAAAATGATTCTGACAGTACTATTAATTATATCATAAATCCCTCCCGAAAAGAGTTGCGAAAATTGAACAATTCAGGATTATTCAGCAAGAAAGAAAGATATTCGAAATAAACTTATATAAGACGTTTTAATTTCCAATATAATAATTAACTAGTTATTTTTTAATGAAAATATTACTATTCATTCACCGTATATTTATTTTACTATTACCGGTATCAGTTTTATTTGCCCAACCTGCGACCGGTCCATTAAAAGTCCTTGTTTCAAATCCCCGTTATTTTACAGACGGGACAGGTAAAGCAATCTATTTAACCGGTTCACATACATGGAATAATTTTCAGAATATAATTCGAACAGGTAATCCTGAATTAGATTACGCTGCATACCTGGTATTTTTGAAATCACACAACCACAATTTTTTTCGTCTCTGGTCATGGGAAAATGCATCCTCAATGAGTCTCACAGATAGCAGCAAACTGTGGACACATGATATTATGCAATACCCCCGCACGGGTCCTGGAATTGCACTGGACGGAAATTTAAAGTTTGATCTGACGAAGTTCGATGAATTATATTTTACACGCCTTCGAGACAGGGTGACCGAAGCCAGGGATAGTGGCACATATGTGGCCATTATGCTTTTTCAGGGTTTCTCGATTAAAGCAAAGGACAATTCTCATGGTGATCCCTGGAAAGGACATCCGTTTAATATTCAAAATAATATTAACCACATTAATGGGGATCTGAATGATGATGGGAAAGGTAATGAAGTTCACCACCTAACTGATCCAAACGTTGAATTATTACAGAAAGCATATATCCGTAAAGTAATAGATGTGGTGAATGATTTAGACAATGTTTTATATGAAATTACTAATGAAGATGAGGGTTCTCCTGAAAATAGTGCCTGGCAGTATTCAATGATTCATTTCATTAAGGAATATGAGGCAACCAAACCCAATCAACATCCTGTGGGTATGACAGTTCAATGGCCGAATGGGTCAAATCTTATTCTTTTTAAAAGTCCGGCTGACTGGATATCCCCAAATGATCAGGATGGGTATGGAATTACCAGTGATCCCTCACCTTCTATCGGGATAAAAGTCATTGTAAATGATACAGACCACTCATTTTATTGGATCGGATTAAAAAAAGCCGGGCAGACAGCACAAAGAGCATGGGCATGGAAAAATTTTGTGAGTGGAATGAATCTCCTTTTTATGGATCCGTATATCGATCCGAATCCGTGGTGTATGATTGGGCGGAATGCACCTGATGGGATTCGTCCTGATCCTTACTGGGATACTATCCGCAATGCTATGGGCTATACACGAAAATATGCCCTGAAAATGGATCTCGCATCCATGGTTCCTTCGAAGAACCTGGCTACTACCGGTTGGTGTCTTGCCAAACCTGGATCAGAATACCTGGTTTATCAACCTGAATCAAATAAAGAATTCACAGTAGATTTGAAACCGGGTTATTATTATTTTGAATGGTTTGACCCTGTATCAGGAGAAATTTGCGATAAAGGATCTTTTTCCAGTGGAGGTGGAATGCGGGACTTCAAAGCTCCTTTCAACGGTGATGCAGTTTTATATCTTAAAAACAATAATAATCCCTCTTTATAAGTAAACAACAAGAAACTACAGAAAAATGGAATTGATCAAAGAGATCGTGGAAATGAACTTAATTCCTGAAAATGATTTTATTTCGGGTTATGCCAATCTCACAGGGATAGTTGAACAACCATTTGGAGAGTTTCATTTTGGGATTTCTATCGGAAAGAAACTCGACTACAATATTATTGATTCCATATATGAAGGTCCAAATTATGAATACTATATTCTTTATAAGGAAACCAATGAAGAGTTATCATCTCTTTCACAAAAAATTTCTGATCAGCTTAATCATGCAGGAATTAATTCAATTTTAATTGAGCCAAGTGTTTCTGCCAATCAACTAGATTCAATTTATTCATCCTCCTTAAGGACAAGACTTTCCCATAAAATGGTTGCTACACGTGCTGGCCTCGGTTGGATCGGGAAATCTGATTTATTTGTATCGGAAAAATTCGGACCCAGATTACGATTAGTAACTATTCTTACAGATACTCCCTTACAGAGCGAAAAAGAACCAATCAACTCCAGCTTATGTGGAGACTGCTGCACCTGTGTTATAAATTGTCCAGCAGGTGCGGCAAACGGTAAATCCTGGAATATTTCTATTGACAGAGATGAATTCTTTGATGCCCATAAATGTCGCGAAATGTGTAAATTATTTGGTGAAAAAACATTAAAAATGGATGTGAGGGTATGTGGAATTTGCGTGGCGGTATGCCCAAAAGGAAAAAATTAATGATCCCAATTTTGAATAACAAATTTGTTTGATTGGATGTATACGAAAGATTCGCTTCCTCTAATATCTAAATCTGATTTCCAGTTTATGATTATTCTAGATCATACAATACCATGAATCCATATTTAAATAAATTCAATAAAAAGGCTAATATCCCAATTGAGTAATAAATTATATTATCCCGGTATAGATATAAGCAATTTG
>CAZKMG010000142.1:0-9198 GCA_964553465.1 uncultured Bacteroidaceae bacterium | reverse complement strand
AGTCATAGATGTAATAAATGTATTTGTGAAGAATAATTAATTAATATAATTTTTTTAAATGTAAGATATTTTTATGAAAATTAGTAACTAAGGGATTAAATAATCTAAGAACATTTTACAAGTAAACATACAACTTTAAGAAAATATTTATAGCATTCAACAATAAAAATACCCTGAAGCAATAATATTGAAGTCTAAAGATTCAGTATTTCAATTTTCACCAAAAGATTAGTATTACTATAAAATTTTAATTATCCCGTGTTTTCCTTGATTCATTTTAATCCTATTATTCAATTTTATTATAACTCATCTGGTATTTTCAGACCTTATTCAACCTGCAGATAAATTTTTTTTCATAACATTATATGTTTTATAAGAAAAGGGAAAAGAAAATTTAAAATAAGATACAAACAAGAAGGTTAAAGTTCATTATATAACCTGCCTCGTTTTATTTTAATGCAAAAACAAATTACAGTAAACTAAAGAAGATGACATTATTGGCAAATGTATAAAACAATCAGGGATAGCAAGATATTATGTTTATAAAGAAATTTGACAGACTGTTTGAATTCAGGGGAAATCTTATGATAATATCCAAAACGATAAAACGCTTACAGGATACTTCTCTTTTCTTAATTAATTTTCAAGGATTACAATCTTTTCAATAATATCTCCTGGACGGATCAAGTCAATTACCTCCAGCCCATCATATACTTTGCCAAAGCATGTGTGTTGCCGGTCAAGATGCTTGGTATTCTGACGATTATGACAGATAAAAAACTGCGAACCTCCGGTATTCCTCCCGGCATGAGCCATTGATAATACTCCTCTATCATGGTATTGATTATCCCCCGTCAATTCACAATCTATTGAATATCCAGGACCTCCAGCTCCTGTCCCATCCGGACATCCACCCTGAATTACAAAATCCGAAATAACCCTATGAAAAGTTAGCCCATTATAAAAACCTTTTTCGGACAGATCTACAAAATTAGCTACAGTTCCCGGAGCATCCTTTTCATAAAATTTAACTTTCATAACTCCTTTCTTGGTATGAATTTCTGCGTATTTCATGATATTAATTTCAGTAATTATTAAAAATATTTAAAATAAGCCAATGATTTATCATATTCAAGCCATTGTAAATGAAATAGTTTTTTTTTCATGTTTCTATCTCTTCATCATCTCTGAATACAGAGGCATTTGAAATAATTCTCATTTCACTGAATCCAGAATAATACAAATAAATTAAATATGGGATGAATATTAGCATGAACACTGGAATTCTTGACATGATGATAAAGTCATAAATTCCATGAAGAACAAAAGGAATTAAAAAAGCTTTCCATAAATAGACTTTTCTTAATTCATCATACATATGTGCAATGCCGAAGAAATATCCCATTCTTATACCAAAAAGGGCATGAGCAGGGACGGCCGTAATAGCCCGGGTTATTGCTACATTGGAACCGCCTTCAAACACATACAAAACATTTTCAACTGTCGCAAACCCAAGTGAAATAAAAACCGCATATACAATTCCATCGAATTTCTCATTAAAATTAGGATTCCTCCAGATCAGATAATATAATACCAAAAATTTGAAACCTTCCTCTGTAAGTCCGGCAACAATAAATGCTGAATATCCTACTCCGGCAATCTGAGTGAGAGGTGGCATCATTGCAGTCAGTATTTTTTCAACAAATACAACAGGTATAACTATTAATCCTCCAAAGAATAGTGATTTGATAAGTAACCCTAATGGTTCTTTTTCATATTTATCTCTGAAATAAATATAAAAGAGAATAATAACAATTGGAGAGATGGAGAAAATAAGCAAGTCCATACTTACCATATATAAGGAGAAATTACCGTATTACTATTCCTAAGTCGCATCGGAGGGTAAAATGGATAACCTTCTGAAATATGAACCGAAGCATCAATAGTAATCCCCTTACTTATTTTTAAACTGGATCCAAAAGTATAACTATCTTGCGATATCAAAGGATGGTTTACATTACCCGGAGCAGATAAAAATTGTTTCATAGCTGCTCCGTATAAAACTATCTTTGGGGTCAATTGGTATATTGTGCTTCCGTAAATATCCAGGCCAACGAGATTTCTTACAGGAAGGCTTAGTTCATTATTCAAATTGCTATTGATAATATTATTAGAAAAAATTATTCCTCCATTAACTGAAATCCGTTTCGTTAAAGGAACCAAAATATTAGGGGCTGCAAAAAAATTCATTCCGCTTCCCTGAGTAGAAAAATACATAAAACTACTGCCAATGCTCAGATGATACTGAGGACTAAGTAATTTCAAGTGGTCAGCAGATGAAAAATCATTGGTATCCTGTGAATAAACAAATGCTGGGAAAAAAAGAAAGACACAGAAAAAGAATTTTTTAGTCCACATATATAAATGATATATTAATCAGTCATTATTATGACAAAAATAGGAAAAAGTTTTCGATATTTGGATTGAAAGGATCAGAGCTTAATTAACATATTCAATAGAAAGACGCTACCATCCTATTTTTAAAGGTCTTTGAGATAAAAAAGTTCAATTAATATCATTGATATGCCTGCATACAAAACCAATTTCCGGTGGGTGATTATAGCTATGCTTTTTTTGTCAACAACCATTGTTTATTTTGACAGGGTACTGATTGGAATCCTCGCACCTCATCTGGAATCTAAGTTTGGATGGAATGAACAGGAATACGGATACATTGTTTTTGCTTTTCAACTTAGCTATGCGGTGGGTACTTTTTTGATGGGATATATTATTGACCGACTGGGTACAAGGTGGGGCTTTTCACTTGCAGTTATCATCTGGAGTATCGCCAGTATGTCTCATGCTTTAGCACGAAACTGGTTAGGATTTGCAGTGTCACGCATAGGTTTAGGTTTGGGTCAGGCAGCAAACTTTCCTGCGAGCATTAAAACTGTAGCTGAATGGTTTCCACAAAAAGAGAGAGCCTTTGCAACTGGATTATTTAATGGAGGATCAAATATGGGACAAATCCTCGCCCCTATTCTAATTCCTGTTATACTTTTTCTATTTGTTTCCTGGAAAATTGTATTTCTCTTTTCAGGATTGTTAAGTGGAATCTGGTTGATACTTTGGATAATTATTTATAGGATCCCGGATAAAAGCCGGTTTGTAAATCAGCGCGAACTTGAGTATATCAGAGAAGATAAAGGTGATCTGGATAAAGTAAAAGTACCCTGGAAACGACTTGTCCTGTATAAACAGACCTGGGTTGTTGCATTAGGAAAACTTTTTGCGGATCCGGTCTGGTATTTTTATTTATTCTGGGGGGCTAAATTTCTATACACAAGATTCGGAATTAACCTGAGTGGGTTAGCCTTACCCCTTGTAATTATATACATGGTTGCCTATTTGGGAGGTATTGCCGGAGGTGGAATGTCATCGTGGCTGCTAAAAAAAGGAAAAACAGTTAATTTTGCACGTAAGATTACAATGCTTACGAGCGCCATCTTAGTTTTACCTGTGATGTTCGTACCATTTATCAGTTCAATGAGTGCATGTGTTGCCCTTATTGCCCTTGCAGCAGCAGCGCACAATTCATGGTCCGCAAATATTTTTACTGTAGCTTCCGATTTATTTCCAAAAAAGATAGTTGGATCTGTAATAGGCTTTTCAACAACTATTAGTTCGATAGCTGCCATGGGAACTGCGCTCCTGATTGGATATGCTCTAAATGAAACAGGTGTAAGAGGTTACATTTTCCCTTTTGTAATTGCCTCATTTGGCTACCTAGTTGGTATTGCTGTTATTCATAGATTATCCCCAGGTATGGAGCCGGTGTCAATAAATTCAAATTCATAAATACTATATGACTTCACGTGAGCGAATATTGAAAGTATTAAATCATGAAGAACCTGACCATGTCCCATTTGATCTTGGGGGATCAACCTGGACCGGGATTTCCAATATTGCATATCAGAACCTTTTAAAATACCTCCATAGAATACCAGAAGAACCGATATGGGCAGATGTTATACAACAAATTGTAATTCCGTCTGATCCAATTCTTGATTTGTTAAAGGTGGATACACGCGGTTTGTTGCCGCTTACCAGCCATAACTGGAATGTGTTTGAAAATCTTATGGACGTGGGGGATAACTGGTCATATACAGATGAATGGGGATTTACACATTATTTTCCAAAAAAAAATGGAAATTGGTTTACCTTGGTAAGAAATCCTATGGAGCAACTTAGTGCACCAGTAATAGAAAATATTCGCAAATACCCTTGGCCGAATGCTTCAAATAAATCAAGGATTAATGGATTGCGCGAGAAAGCCTTAAAATTCCGTGAAGACGGGAAGATAGTTATCCTTAAAGGATTGTGCGCAGGTCCCTTTGAAATGCATCAAAGGGTCAGGGGAATGTCGAATGCCCTCATGGATCCATTTATATTTCCGAATTTTTCGGACAAACTAGTTGGGAAAATTGCTGATCTAAAGATAGAATTCTGGGAAATGGCCCTGAACGAACTTGCTGATGTCATTGATATTGCAGCAGATGGTGATGATTATGGAACTCAGGAATCTCAACTAATCGATCCTGAACATTTCCGTTTATATTATAAACATCATGTTTCAAAAATCATTAAGACCATTAGAAAAAAAGCCCCACAAGCCAAGGTCATGTTTCATTCATGTGGGAATGTAAGACCCTTAATTCCTGATTTTATTGAGATGGGAATTGATATCCTTAACCCCGTTCATATAACGGCTGCAGGAATGGAGCCAAACATGTTAAAAAGAGATTTTGGAAGTAATTTAGTTTTTTGGGGAGGCGGGATTGATACTCAAAAGATTTTACCCTATGGTTCACAGGAAGAGATCTCAAGTCATATAAAAAAGAATCTTGAGGCATTTGCCCCCGGTGGTGGGTTTGTTTTTACACCGGTTCATAACATTCAAGGTGATGTGCCCCCTCAAAATATTATAGCAATGTGGGAAGCACTTATGAAATATGGGAAATATTGATAAAATCTTTTAAATTAATAACTAATGAATAGAAAAAAATTTATCAAAATCAGTGGGATGGCTGCAACAGGCGGATTAATTATACCCACTGTTGTTCCATCAACAGTTATAGGGAAATATGCACCCAGTAACCGTATAAATATAGGCATGATTGGTACAGGCCGACAGGCAATTCAAGCCAACCTTAAGAATGGATTTCTTAAATTAGATAACTGTCAGGTAATTGCGATAAATGACGTGGATATTTGGCGAATGAATCTTGCTAAAAATATTATAAATGAGACGTATTCAAATCAAAAAAACAAGAAATTTTCCGGAGTAAAATCATATAATGATTACCGTGAACTTATAGCTGATCAGGAGGTTGATGCAGTTATGATTTCTACAGCAGATCACTGGCATGTACCGGTTGGGATCGCGGCTGCATTAGCAGGGAAGCATGTCTGCGTTGAAAAGGCATTGTCAGTCTGCTTTTCTCATAGTAAAGCTTTAAAAGAGGCAGTTAAATTTAAAAAAGTTGCCAACCGACTTGATAGCGAATTCAGGTCAATTAAATTCTTTTCAAAAGCAGTAGAAATGGTTCATAATGGATTGATCGGCTCCTTAATCAGTGTCCAGGTAGGTGTTCCAGGAGAGCTAAGCGGAAGTGCAGTGGGCCCGCAACCTGAGATGCAAATTCCCGAGGATTTAAATTATGATATGTGGCTGGGACCTTCATTTCCTCAACCATATACGCAGAATCGGGTTCATGACCCAGAAACTATTGAAACAAGACCTGGATGGATGCGTATAGATGATTATTGCAACGGGATGATTACCAATTGGGGCGCTCATTTATGCGATATTGCTCTCTGGGGTATGCAAAAAGAGAACGAATTGCCTGTTAAAATAAGTGGAACTGGAACATTTTCTAAAGGCCTTTGGAATACCATCGAATCATTTACAATCGAATATGAATATGCTGATGGATTTATCATGAAATATATGATCGATCAACCTTATGTTAAATTTGAAGGGGAGAAAGGCTGGATAAAGGTTTCTTATCCAGGGCAACTGGAAGCTTCAGATTCTGCAATTCTAAGCTATATTCCATCACCCCAACAAAAGAATTATTCCGGAATTCTATCCGATAAAGCCGATTTCCTAAGGTCCGTTGATACTGGTAAAGAATCGATTGAATCACTTGAAATTGGACATAATGTATATGCTACAAATTTTTTAGGATTAATAGCTGTTCAAATTGGAAATACATTAAAATGGGATGCTGATGCGGAGAAATTCATAGATGATAATGCTGCAAACTCATTATTAATCAGACCATTTCGTGAAAAATGGCTGGATCGTCCTGTAATTGATTGGATAAACAAATATCAACATGTTGATTTAAAATAATCTATTTATGAATCGAGCATGGTCGTTAAACATAAATATGGATGAAGATCTCATATGCGAGTTACGTGTCTGCCGACAAGTAGACATCTTACCATTAAAAATTAATAAGGTATGAAAACAAATTATTTATTATTGTTGTCCCTAATTTTTTTATTCTGTACTTCTTGTAAACAAAAAGCACAGCTTGATAACTGCTTTTATTGTTTTAACAATGGTGTCCGAACTTTGCCAAACGCACCCATAGGGTATAAAGCACAGGCTGTACTGTTGAAAGAATTAGGGTATGATGGGCTTGCCGGATACAGTGAGGATGATTATTTCGAATTCAGAAAAGCCCTTGATGAAGTGGATCTTTATATGCCTGAAATTTATGTACCTGTTACAATCGACTCTGGTGTACCGGTTTATAATCCCCTGCTATTAAAAGCTATCCGAGACTCCAAGGATCGGAAACTATTAGTTACACTGCATTTACATAGTAATAAATATATGAACGATAAGGAATTGGGTGATTCAGTATTTGTCTCATATTTGTCTGAACTGGCAGATTCGGCAGCCCTGTACAATGTTAAAATGGCTGTTTATCCTCATATCAATTTCTACTGTGAAACTATTGATCATGCGCTTAAGTTAGCTGAAATGATCAATCGGCCAAACATGGGAGTTGTTTTCAATTTATGCCATTTCCTGAAAATGGAAGGTGCTGAAAACATCAAAGAGAAATTAGTAGAATCAATCCCTCACCTCTTTATGGTTTCAATCTGTGGTGCTGATTCCGGTGATACAAAAAATATGAATTGGGATCAACTCATTCAACCTCTGGGAGAAGGCAGCTTTGATACATATTCAATTGTTAAAATCTTAAAAGACAATAGCTATAGTAATTTATTCGGATTACAATGTTATAATATAAAACAGGATTGTAAGACAGCACTTACAACTTCTATAAATACATGGAAATTATTTAAAGAAAAATATGCCAATGAAAATTAATCTGCATTATTTAAGTTTGTCTCATCGATAATTCAGATTACCCTGAAAAATGCAATTAATTCATTGGAATCCCTGGATTCCGATCTCTGTTTTAACATTATCCATTTATATCAATCCACTAAATTAGATTACTCCTCAATTATCAAAGCTTAATTCAATAAATAAAAAGAATGCCTCTTTTCAATAACGGACTAATATACTTTTCTTCAGAAAATTCATTATCATTATAAATAAAAACGAAGAGAATTATCCTAATTATTATTAAGTTTTGTTGTTACATTTGGAAATAGAATACATGAATCTTAAAATTGAACCTCATAATCCTTAATTTATCATCTATGGGTCAAGAATTTAATTTAAGTTGGATAGATTACACCATTATTATAATATATTTTCTTTTCGTGCTAAGCATTGGATGGGCACTTAAGAAATACATGAAAAATGCCGCTGCGTTTCTTGAAGCCGGACGTTCACTTCCTGCATGGGTCACAGGTGTAGCTTTTATATCAGCAAACCTGGGTGCTTTAGAGGTGATCGGAATGGCTGCATCAGGGGCTAAATATGGTCTAAGTACGGTCCATTTTTACTGGATTGGTGCTATACCAGCCATGATCTTCCTGGCAATATTTATGATGCCATTTTATTATGGTTCAAAAGCCCGTTCAGTACCTGAGTATTTAAAGCTACGTTTTGATGAGAAAACTCGCGGTTTCAATGCATTTTCATTTGCAATTATGACAATTTTTGCATCCGGTATTTCTATGTATGCTCTGGCTTTACTTATGAAAACGCTTCTTGGCTGGAATTTTCATATGAGTCTATTTTTATGCGCCCTGATCGTCCTTGTATATACATACCTTGGTGGATTAAGTTCTGCAATCTATAATGAAGTGCTTCAGTTTTTCCTGATTGTTATCGGATTTCTTCCACTTATTATTATTGGTCTTGTTAAGGTTGGGGGCTGGGAGGGATTAATTAGCCATATTAAACCAGAACTGGCCCACTCATGGAAATATGTTAATAATCAAAGTGAAATGGGAGGCTGGATGGGGATTGTATTTGGACTTGGTTTTGTCTTATCATTCGGTTATTGGTGCACAAATTTTCTCGTTGTTCAGCGTGCTATGGCAGCCGGCTCTATGGCCGCTGCACGCAAAACTCCCCTTATCGGTGCATTCCCAAAAATGTTTATTCCTTTTCTCGTCATTGTTCCGGGGATGATTGCTATTGCTCTACTTAATATGGGAGATGAATTATTTCATCTTCCTGTAAAAGGGAATAGCTATAATTATGATCTTGTTGTTCCAATGCTTCTCCAACGATTTCTCCCAACCGGAGTTCTCGGTCTTGGACTTACAGCCCTGATGGCATCATTTATGAGTGGGATGGCAGGTAATGTAACGGCATTTAATACCGTATTTACGTATGATATTTACCAGAGTTATCTTGTTCCAAATAAATCAGACAAACATTACCTGAGGGTTGGACAGCTTACAACGATCTTTGGAGTAGGTGTGAGTATCCTGACTGCTTATGTCGCAGCCATGTTCAATAATGTAATGGATTTTATTCAATTGATTTTTGCATTTATTAATGCTCCATTATTTGCTGCTTTTTTGCTTGGAATGTTTAATAAAAGAACAACGGGAGATGGTGCATTCTGGGGATTGGTTACAGGAACTTCCTCTGCCGCTATGGTTCATGGATTAACTCAACCTGCAGGAGCCATGAGTCTGGTTAAAGGCGGGTGGACTGGTATAGTTTTACATACTTTTCCGAGTGAAATG
>CAZKMG010000141.1:0-9206 GCA_964553465.1 uncultured Bacteroidaceae bacterium | reverse complement strand
TATCCGAAAGAATTTTATCATTCAGATGAAGCCCGTATAAAGGCCAGTGGTATGTAAAGAATTGCCTTGCGTAAAAGTGTTCATCCTTAGATTCAAGTATCCGGAATGTAATCCGGTACATATCCAGCGAATACATTATATCTGTTCCATATACAATCCGGTCTGAATATTTAGTAAAAAAGGCAGAAGCAGTCACTGGAATGGGCGATAGTTCTGCAAATCTGGCGCCGATGTCCATATAAAGATTTGGGTATTTATCCAATAGTTCACCAGCTTTTTGAAGATCGTAACAACAATTTGCCACGTGACAGGCAACAAAAATTGTTCGAGGGTGTCTTTTTGCTGTTCTTCCCAGAATTTCGATCATTTCATCAAAATTCTTTATTCCGGGTGTGACCTTGATTTGCCAGGTCGAAGCATTTAAGAGGCCATCGTTTGTTGAATCTATTTTTTCATACATCCATTTTGGATCAGCAACATGTAAACTTATGGGCATCCCGAGCTCTGCGCATTTATCAAAAAGTGGATCGAGACGAGGATCATCAGGATGCATGCCCCATGCAGGAGGATTGCAGTAGAAAAGCCCTTTACCTTTATCCCCTAGCTCACCCACTCCTTTGGCGCCTTTTTTAAAACATCTTTCCAGTTCTTTCACGGCTTCAGGCCCGTATCCGGGTTTGTCATATCCGGTATAATCAAATCCGCACCAGAGATCAAAACGGTCAAGATAGGGCATATACATGGCATAGATTGAGTCAAATTCAGATCCGTGAGCCATGGTTAGAAGTACGGTCTTTCTGATACCTGTTGAATCCATAATTTTAATCCATTTTTCAATAGCGTCAGGAGTAGCAGCGAATTCATCATGAGAATGAAGGTCAATTGCCTTAAACCGGGCCCTTGGGATATTAGTTACCGGGACATTATAAATTGACTCAGGCTTATAATTTTTTAACAATAGGGAATTAAGTATATCATCCTCCTGAGCATTGATGATTTCATTGGAACAAAAGAAACAGGTGACGACCGATAAAAGACATCCGGATAAAATTGAAGTTTTCATATAAATAAATTTTAATGTTCAATTTAACAATAATAATTTATGATTTATTTTGTGCTACAGAATTTCCTGCAAGCCAACCTGTTGACCAGGCAATTTGAAGATTATATCCCCCGGTATCTGCATCCAGGTCAAGGACTTCACCTGCAAAATAAAGATTCTTTATTAACCTGGATTCCATGGTTTTTGGATTGATCTGATCCGTGTTAACTCCACCTGCAGTGATGATGGCTTCTTTAAATGGCCTTACTCCTGTTATTTTAAATCGCATATCTTTCATCAAAAAAAGAATCTTTTGTCTTTCACTGGCTGAGATCTGGTGTCCCGCTTTTAATGGATCCAGAGACAGGAGATACATAAAAACGGGGATCATTTTAACAGGCAGCCAGAGCCTGAAAATATCTTTCAGAAATAGCTTCCCATGTGTATTCAAATCGCGAATAAGGCGAGCATCTAATTTTTGATTATTGAGAGCCGGTTTCAGATCAATGGAAATTTCGACACTATGATGAATCCGCAGTTCATCCACAATAAACCGGCTTAATGTAAGAATAATCGGCCCTGATAAGCCAAAATCGGTAAATAACATTTCTCCAAAGTCTTCTTTGCACTTTTTGCCACCAGACCAAACGGTTGCTTTTACATTTTTAAGAGTAAGATCCTTAAGCCTTCCAGCAATATCTCCGGAAGTTTCAACAGGTACCAACGACTGACGAAGAGGTTCAACAATATGCCCTGCGTTGCGGGCGAAAATAAACCCATCCCCCGTAGAACCGGTTGCAGAAAATGATTTCCCACCTGTGCAAATAATGACATTTCTGGCTAATATTTTTTCTTTTTGTCCATGCCTCTCAGCTTCTACACCGATAACCGTTTGATCTTTAATGATCAGATTGAGGATCCTCTGCCCCTTCATGAGAACAACTTTATATTTATTGATCCACTTTAGCAATGCCTCCAGAACATCTGAAGATTTGTTACTTGCAGGGAATATGCGCCCCCCACGTTCAGATACTGTATCAACACCGAATGTATGGAGAAGATCGATAATATCATGAGAAAAGAAAACGGAAAAAGCATGTCTTAAAAATTGACCATTGGGTTGAATATGACTGATGAAATCAGCTGTTTCAGCGATGTTAGTTATGTTACACCGCCCTTTTCCCGTAATTAATAGTTTTCTACCCGGTTGGGACATTCTTTCCACCAATACAACACGAGATCCAAGCTCCCCTGCCCGTCCGGCAGCTAATAGACCCGATGCTCCCGCTCCAACAACAATTACATCATATTTTCTTCGGGGCTGCATGTTTTTCAATTAAATCAAATAAACAAGTAGAGAAAGTATAACAAAAATAAAGAGAATTTATCTGGATAGGGCATTTATTAATAAGATGGGCCAATATATATCCCAATTTTTGTAGTATCTGGTACATCAGTAGAATAAATATTGAGTTGATTAACGAATAAATAAACAAACGGATAATGAATGAAAAGTCTTAATTCGACAGGGTGTTTACAATTGTCTTATGTCATTTAATGAAAGTAAATAGAAACAGTCTTAATCAATCCTAATGTTAAAAATTGTTATTGATTTCATAAACCAAATAATTAAATTTTATTTACTGGAATAAACGGGCATATCTTCTTGTCTAAGTATTGGATTAAACAGCCATAATACAGGTTTAAATTATTGATTTATAAGGAATAACAGGGATAAAACACATTTCCTCAGAACAAGCATCGTTTCATTTTGTTTTTAAGGATGTTAAAAGGATTATTATGAAAAGAATATTATTTATTTTTCTACTTGCAGGCAGTTTCAATAGCCTTGTGATAAGCCAGGAAAAAAAATGGACATTAAGTGAATGTATTGATCGCGCTTTGCAGGAAAATACTTTGATAAATCAGAGAAAGCTTGCTACCAGTGTTTCGGAACTAACCCTGGAACAATCAAAGGCCACCCGAATTCCGACTCTATCAGGATCGACCAGTCAGGGTTTCAATTTTGGACGTTCACTTGACCCCTATACAAACACATATATAGCACAGAATATTAGAAGTAATAATTTCTCCCTGAGTTCCAATATTAATCTTTTTACAGGTTTACAGACAGTAAATACTATTAAAAGGAACGAACTTGATCTGAAAGCCGGAACACTGGACCTTGAAAAGACAAAAAAGGATGTCACTTTGAATGTAACCCTTGCTTATCTCCAGGTACTGTTTGCGTATGAACAGGTTGAAAATGCAAAATCCCAGGTCGAGTCGACACAATCACAGGTTGATAAAACTCAAAAACTTGTTGATGCAGGAACGTTACCAATAGGAAGTTTATATTCTGTACAGTCGCAGCTTGCCACTGATAAGTACAACCAGGTAAATGCAGAAAATCAGTTGTCCATCTCGAAAGTTAACCTGATGCAGCTGATGGAATTTCCAGTAGATCCAACTTTTGATATTATTCGGCCTGATCTCAGCCAAATGGTAATTGGTGTTACAAATAATGAAACTGTTCCTGATTCGATTTATAATAAAGCTCTCCAGGTGCAACCCGATATAGCAAGTTCTGAACTTAAGGTAACAAGTGCGGAAACGAACCTTAAAATTTCAAAAGCAGCACTTTATCCCAGGCTGTCGCTGTCCACAGGTATCAGTTCAGCTTATTCCGATGCAAGGACAAGGACATTTGAACAACAACTTAATGACAACCTTAGTCAGTCGATAAGATTGAATCTTTCCATCCCCATTTTTAACCAGAAACAGGTTTCGACAAGTATACAGAAATCACAAATAAGTGTTTATACATCACAACTGAATGCCCAGGATACACGCAACCAATTGCGTAAAAGTATTGAACAGGCATATAATGATTTATTAGCCGCTCAACATAACTATGATGCAGTGCAGAATCAGTTAGTTTCGACTGAAACATCATTTAATGATTCGCAACGAAAATATGAATTAGGGATGATCACTGCCACGGATTATCTTATTGCTAAGAATAATTATTCAACTGCGCTTACAAATCTTATTCGTGCAAAATACAACTTCTTGTTTATGAATAAAATACTTGATTTTTACCAGGGTAAAAAAATTGAATTATAAAGAACTAATTAGAATAAATATTATGAAACCCACATTTTAAAAAGATGTTTAACACAAAGGCGGATGAAAATTATTCTGAAACAACTTATACGAGTTTAAATTCAGAATTATGTGGGTTCTCCTGCATTGCAGGACAAGATATCCAGCCTTTGAAATAAAAAATTTTCGAATGAAAAAGAAAGTTATTATTGGTTTAATTGTACTGATGGCTTTTGCCGCCACTGGATATATTCTTTTAAAAAAAGAACCTATAAAATCAATCCAATGGGAAACCAAAGCTATTGAAAGAGGATCTATAAGTAATACTATAACAGCCACAGGAACGCTTGAGGCTGTGACAACTGTACAAGTTGGGACACAGGTATCAGGAATTATTTCGAGATTATATATTGATTATAATTCAAAAGTCAAAAAAGGACAGATCATTGCCCAGATCGATACCACAACTCTTTCGGCAAACTTATTCGATGCCAAGGCAAGTGTTTACCGTCAGCAGATTCAGGTAAACACAGCAAAAAGAAATTATGATAGAACAAAAGCCCTTTATGAACAGAAGGTTGTGGCAGAAATAGATTATGATAAAGCACTCGATGATTATGAAACAGCCAAATCAGCCCTTATTTCTTCAGAAGCGCAATTAAACCGTGCAAAGATCAACCTGGGATATGCTACCATACGAGCTCCAATTGATGGCGTTGTAATCAGTAAAAGTGTTGAACAGGGACAAACGGTGGCTGCAAGTTTAAACTCTCCAGTTTTGTTCAATATTGTAAATGATCTTTCTAAGATGCAAGTACAGGCTAGCATTGATGAAGCCGACATCGGGCAGGTGAAAGAAGATCAGGAGGTCACTTTTACAGTCGATGCATATCCCGAAGATCAATTTTCTGGCTTAGTGAAACAAATCAGAATTCAACCGGTTATTGTTTCAAATGTTGTGAATTACATTGTAATTATTGATGTGCCCAATCCTGAGCTGAAACTTATGCCGGGAATGACAGCTAATATTACTGTTAAAGTCGACGAAGCCACAGATGTATTAAAAGTACCAGTAAAGGCATTAAGTTTCCGTCCACCTAATTTTTATCTGAATGAACTGATGGCGAATTTGCCGGATACCACCAAAAAGAGAATTAATGACAGGATTGAAACTATGAAGGAAAGGATGAAAGGGATGGGATCTTCCGAAACGGAGATTAACACGAGGCTGGAAGTCATGAAAATATCTTTGGCATTCGGTGGTTCGCAGGTAAGATCGACTGGAGGAGGTGGATTTGGAGGAGGGTTTGGTGGTGGCGGTCAAACTGCAAGACCAACAAGGCCAATGGTTTCAACTTCTGGCCAATTATGGCTAAAGGATGGTAATAAACTGAAGGTAGTCAGGGTTAAGACAGGATTAAGAGATGGTACGAGTGTTTCAGTCGAAAGTCCTGAATTAAAAGACAGCATGATTGTGGTTATTGGAGCCACATATGATAAAGCCCTGGATAATACTGCCTCCCAATCCACAAATCCTCTCATGCCGCAGATGAGAAGAGGATACAGGTAAGCGAGCAGGTTAAAAGGCAGTATTACTGTAATTTGAACTTATAATTTATAAAATAATGCATTCTATTATATCTGTCAACGAATTAACCAAGATTTATGATATGGGTGAAGTAAAAGTTCACGCTTTACGGGGGATTGACCTTGATATCCACCAGGGTGAGTTTACATCCATTATGGGACCAAGTGGTTCGGGTAAGTCAACATTTATGAACATTATAGGATGCCTTGACCTTCCCACTCATGGTAAATATATTCTTGATGGACAGGATGTTAGTCACTTTAATAAAGACCAGCTCGCAAAGATTCGCAATAAAAAAATCGGTTTTGTATTCCAGACTTTCAACCTGCTTGCAAGAACCTCAGCGTTAGAAAATGTCGAACTTCCATTGTTATATGACCCCAGTGTACGTTCAAAGGAAAGAAGAGAACGCGCTATGGAAGCCCTTAACCTGGTTGGGCTTACGGATCGGGCCGGCCATTTCCCGAATCAGCTCTCCGGTGGACAACAACAGCGTGTGGCTATTGCACGTTCGCTGGTGAATAATCCTGTGATAGTCCTTGCCGATGAACCAACCGGTAACCTTGATACCCGAACCAGTTATGAAGTGATGGTTATTTTCCAGGAATTGAATCTCAAAGGCATAACTATTGCATTGATCACTCATGAACCTGAGATTTCACAGTTTGCGTCAAGGAATGTTATTTTCAGGGATGGAAAAATTCGCAAAGAGGTGAAATTCTCTACTATCAGGAATGCTGCAGAAGAGCTCGCTGCCCTTCCAGTTGAGGAAGAAGATTTAATCGAATAACATAAAGAAAATGAAAATATTAAATTTACTTGTCATTGCGTACCGGTCACTGAATAAAAACAAAGTGCGCTCATTGCTGACCATGCTTGGAATTATAATCGGGGTAGCATCTGTGATTGCCATGCTTGCAATTGGTCAAGGATCCAGGGATGCCATTCAAAAACAGATTGCCGGTATGGGGACGAATGTAATAATGATTTTCCCGGGAGCAGGCTTTCGTGGTGGTGTAGCTACAGCAGCCGGAACAGCTATTTCCCTGAAAATGGAAGATGTGGTTGCGATGCGTGCACAGTGCCCGGCAATAAAATACCTTAGCCCTGTTGCACGTGCTTCAGGGCAGGTGATAGCAGGTAATAATAATTGGAATACAACGGTCAATGGGGTTTATGCTGAATACCTTGACATCCGTAATCTTGAAATTGAGAGCGGTGCACGTTTTACTGATGATGATGAAAGACGAGCAGCTAAAGTATGCATCATCGGGAAAACGGTATCAGATAATCTTTTTGGTGTGGATGTGGATCCGGTGGGCCAGAAGATCAGGATACGGAACATTCCTTTTACTATCATCGGCTTGCTTAAGCAAAAAGGACAGGCTGGAATTGGTCAGGACCAGGATGACATTATCTATGCTCCATACAGTACTATTCAAAAACGTATGCGCGGTTCAAGTACTGATGTTCAGCAGGTATATGTTTCAGCTATTACTGAAGATGATATCCCTGTTGCACAGCAACAGATTGATGCACTATTACGGTCAAGGAAAAATTTGAGCCTTACCGAAGACCCACCTTATAATATCAGGACTCAGACTGAAATTACTCAGACCGCAACTGCCACCTCAAATACTATGATTACTCTTTTGGCAAGTATTGCCAGTATTTCGTTACTGGTAGGAGGAATAGGTATTATGAATATTATGCTTGTGTCAGTAACTGAGCGTACAAGGGAAATTGGTCTAAGGATGGCAATCGGGGCCCGTGGGCGGGATATTCTCCGTCAATTTCTGCTCGAAGCAATGTTACTCAGTATCCTTGGTGGATTTATCGGTATTGCACTGGGAGTGGGTACTTCCAGGGCTTTAGTTCAGTTTTTAGGATGGCCGGTCACACTGACTTCTTATTCCATTATACTGGCATTCTCTTTTGCAACTATCATTGGTGTTTTTTTCGGTTGGTATCCTGCAAGGAAAGCTGCTAACCTCATTCCCATGGATGCGTTAAGGTTTGAATAAATTTGACTTGACACTAATTTATCATAATTAGTTTTGGGGTATTTAAATTTTTCTTCCTGGTGGCAATGTGAGTTTATGTCTTTGTATTTCATTTATATAAGAAAAAAAGACAGCAACAGAATAACACAAAACGAAACCACCGATATCACTATAGTTGCTGTAGAGTAAACTGCCAGTGAAGCTTTGGGTGAAATATCCGAGAACTTGGTTACAACCCAAAAATAGGAATCATTTGCATGTGAAACCATCATAGAACCTGAGCCAAGAGATAGTAATGTTAATACCTGACCCCATTCACTGTTCATTCCAAGACCCGCCATCATAGGAGTAATAAGTGAAGCTGTTGTAATGACCGCAACCGTTGATGATCCCTGTGCGGTTTTAAAAATTGCTGCCAGCAAAAACGGTACCAGCAGACTCAGGTGGGAGGATATCAGAAGCTGAGTAGCCTGGTCTCCCATTCCGGTAGCTTTGATGACTGCACCAAAAGCACCTCCGGCAGCGGTGATCGCCAGTATTGGACCTGCCTTTTCTATGGAAGTACTAAAAATGTCATTCATGGTGTGAAAGTCCCCTTTTGGAATTAGGGCTAATGCAAAGACTACACCCGACAATAACGCAAATACCGGATCACCGATAAAATTCATTACTTTCATTATTCCATCTGGAAATTTACCAGGAAATAGTCCAAGAAATGAATTCATAGTAATAAATAATAATGGAATTATTACAGGCAAAAAGGATATAAAGGTGCCTGGCAGGTGTTTCGGTATTTCTGATTTATCGTCAATTGGAGTCTCGATCTGGGCGTATTTTTTTGATATTATTTTTACCCAGACATAACCAGCAATTACAGTAGGGATGGCCACAATTATTCCCATAAGAATAATTTTACCCAGAGGTGAATTCATTATTCCGGCTGCTGCAGTTATTCCCGGATGAGGAGGTATCAGGCAATGCAAGACATAAAGAGGAATTGCAAGTGATCCTGCCATCCTGATCCTGGAGATGCCGGAGGCTTTGGAGAGAGATTTATTTAATCCGCTTAATACAATAAAACCTGAATCGCAAAAAATAGGTAATCCGGCGATAAATCCTGTAATGGAGATAGCCCTTGGAGCTTTATCCCTACCGGTTAGTTTTAATATATAATTGGCCATCGAATAGGTTGCTCCAGTTTTGTCGAGCAAGACACCTATTGTCGTCCCGAAAAGGATAATTAAACCGATGGAAGCCAGGGTATTTCCGAAGCCGGTTTTCAGGGTTGTGACGACCTGATTGGAGGATAGTGTAACCAGTGCTAAGGCCAGGGATACAAGTATAAGTGAAAAAAAAGCATTGAATTTGAATTTTGATGTCAGTACAATGATCAGTATGATGCTTATTAGTACTGATATAGCGGTAAAAGTAACATCCATGTCAGAAGTGTATGATTTTTAATAGGATT
>CAZKMG010000140.1:8232-9214 GCA_964553465.1 uncultured Bacteroidaceae bacterium | reverse complement strand
GCATCTGCCTTACAAGCAGAGGGTCACTGGTTCGAATCCAGTAGCTCCCACATCTTATTTACTGATGAAATCAATTAACAGAAGATGGTTTATTAAAAACTCATCATTTACAATGGCGGGACTTGCTTTTGCCAACCCAAGTTTTGCTTTTACAAAAAAACATCCAAATTTTTCCTTTTCAACCCTCGGCTGTCCCAGATGGTCATTAACCGATATTATTAATTTTGCTGCGGCAAATGAATATAATGGAATTGAAATCAGAGGCATATCTGGTGAATTAGACATAACAAAATGTGCTGATTTCAGCAGTGTAGAAAAAATTTCTTTAACCAGAAAGAGGATAGAAGATAAGCAGTTAGAAATTATCTGTTTAGGTTCCTCAGCACAGTTGCACCATTCGGATGAGAAAAAGAGAAAAAATAATTTAGATGAAGTTCGAAAACTGATGGATTTAGCCCAAAAACTTAATTGTCCATATATAAGGGTTTTTCCGGATTCAGTTCCGGAAGGCCAGACGTATGAAGAAACCGTTGATTTAATAACCCGGGGCCTTTTGGATTTAGCAGGTTATGCTAAAGGCAGCAAAGTAAGTGTGTTGTTAGAATCTCATGGTGGTTTTGTTGGGATTGAAAGTTTACTCAGGATTATGGAAAACAGTATGAGCCCTCATGTAGGTATGATATGGGATATATGTAACATGTGGTCCGCTAATAAAGAACCTCCTGCTTTGGTGTATGAGAAATTAAAAAAATACATCAGACACACTCATTTTCGTGATTTTAAAAACATAGGAGGTAAGGAACGTAATGTTTTACTAGGCCGGGGTGAAGCCCCTGTTTTAGAGGCAGTAAAAGTTCTTGAGAAAGGACATTATGCTGGTTATTATAGTTTTGAATGGGAAAAATTATGGGAACCTGATATTGAAGATCCCGAAATAGCTTTTCCTCAATTTATTAAAGAAATGAAAAAGTATTTAAAAATA
>CAZKMG010000140.1:6657-8222 GCA_964553465.1 uncultured Bacteroidaceae bacterium | reverse complement strand
CCGTGTTCTTTTTTCTCCAGTTGAGATAAATAATTTGTTTAAAAAGAATTTTGACTGCTGAAAAAATCTGGCAAACCGGCCACATTGCAATGCCAGATAGTAATTCATCATTTCTTTAGAGTGTCAATTGACTAATAATAAGTTATTCTTACCTGTCAAAATCTGACTGGTCATATAGCTTACCTGGCACGAGCAACTTTAACTAAATTATTCCACTCTTTCAGAGATCAACATATTAAAAGCAGAAAAGTTTTAATGGTATTTTCATTCTGCAGTATAAAAGTTGATGGATGTATCGAATCTCCCATCCATTTATCCTCCCAGGTATCTTTGGCAATCCTTGTTTTTTTTCAGACATTGCAATATCTTATAAAAAGTATAAAACTACTTGTATGAAATCTGATTTGAAAGCCATCAGGATCAAAGAGCTTCGTTCTATGACAGGACTGAGATCCAACCTCCCGGATATGCCAGTATATATTGTTGTTCAGGAAGCGGCAGATCTGTATGAATGGTGCCGGAATGATAGGGAAACATTAATAAAAGCCGGGCTCGACTGGAAATATGCAGAAGATTTGCCCGTAAGAGCTGAGGTATTGATCACTCTTCAATCTGCCTGGTCAATGGAGCATATGAGCATGAAAGAATGTCAGATAGAATGGAAAGTTGCTCTCCCCCAGGCCCGCAATATGCGAAATGAACTGTTGCATCATTTTTTTCATGCCTTTTATTCCATTCCGGATGCACATGCTCAGGTAAAGAGAATTTCCAATGGCGATACGCGTGCTGATATGATTCAGGACCTTTTCGACCTGGCAGAGCTTGGCAACAAACATCGAAGTAAACTGGAATCCATTGGAATGGATACAGGTATTCTTGATAAAGCCAGGCAGACAGCTACCGAACTCAACGCTTTGCTCACCCGTGTGCAAACAGTTGTCAGAGAAAGCAGCGAGGGTCAGATACTAAGGAATAAAGCCTATTACTATTTAAAGGAGGCCGTTGGAGAAGTAAGGAGGGTTGGGAGATATGCATTTTGGAAAGAAAAGAAGCGATATAAGGGCTATGTGAGTGCATTCATGCAACGAAAGAATCAAAAGCATAGAAAGAAAAAGGGCTAAAACGCACCTAACCGTTTCTGATTGGAAATTTAATGCCCTTTACCGGTTTTAATGACAGGCAGACCAGATTTGGACTGAAGAAAATCCGATCCGGGTGTGTGAAAAACTGATCCTGGTTGATAAAAAACTAATCCGGGTGAATAAAAACACGATCCGGGCGGATAAAAACATGATCCGGTCGGGTAAAAAATCGATTTGATTGGGAAAATATTGATACGGGCTTATATATTTTATACAAAGGCCATGGTATTTTGTATTGATTTAATGGTTTGACAATCAATAGACATCTGGCTGGAAGAAACCTATGAAGAAGGTGAAAATTCGTGGGTATATGGTTTAGTAAGTTTGCAAAACTGATTAAAGTTACAAGTTAACCAAATCCTATTCCTGAATTAATTGATCCGAAGTTTGACGATTTCGATTTTGATTTGTTCGTATTCGAAC
>CAZKMG010000140.1:0-6647 GCA_964553465.1 uncultured Bacteroidaceae bacterium | reverse complement strand
ACTGGATGCAGCTAAAACATTAACGATTAGCTCATCTGCACATCAGCACATTTTCACATTAGCACATTATTCTACCTATTTATTTAGTATTCATGGACAAATGGCTGTCCGAAGTTTGAAGATTTCGATTTTGATTTGTTCGTATTCGAACATGTCCTGTTCTGAATCGTTCGCTTTTAACATTTCTGCACTATTTCAAAACTCCTAATATTATCGATAACAGTTTGAAATTGAAGAGATTGAATAGTTTGGCATAGATCATGGGTTATATAATATGATATTTACATAAATATAATGTCATGAAAAATTCACTTGTAATGATCGCTCTAATACTGCTATGTTTTGGAGCAAAAGCATTTACTGGTGGAGAATCCACCAGTTACGTCAAGACCGGAAATAATGTGTATTTCGGTAAGGATTTGAAGATTGGGCTATTTAACTCGAAGATTATTTCTTCTGATGGGACCGTTATAAAAATCCCTAATAGCGAAGTTGTGGCTTATATGCACAATTCACAACTTTTTGAGTACCTGCCAGTCATTTGTGAATCAAATGACATCCTGTGTTATGCAATGATGGAGTATATCACATCGAAATCAGGGTTGAGACTTTATCGATACAATTACTTTGATGGGATGCAAACAACATCACACTACTTTATTTTTAAAAATGGCAAATATTACCTAAGCATCGACCAAAGAAATGCGCTTACAGTACTTCCATTTTTTGGGATAAAGGATGTAATAATCATCTGAAATAAGAAAGCTCTCAAAGCAGGTTTAACTATTATAATTTACATATTTAAAGGTCCTGGAATATTTTACCGGGACCTTTATTTTTCTAAGAATTGTAATTTATCTTTTACTTCCTCCAACTAACCCAATCCCTTATTAGTCTTATATATATTTTGAATAATCTTAAATTCTTTTATACTATAATTTAAGGTATTGAAGATCTCCATTTATCATGACAATTATCCTTTTGGATAATTGTTTTCTAAAAAATTTTATTTCTTTACTTTTACTTATGATGTTCTACCTCTAACTTATAGCCAAAAATAGTGTTATGAAACGAGCATGTTCGTTAAACACAAATATGGATGAAAATCTTACATGCGAGTTCCATCCGACCTTTAATAATAAATTATTTACGGATGAAAAAATTGATCTTTTTCGGATTTCTTATAACAGGAACGTGCCTGTTGGGTCAAACCCCTTTTACTCCTGGTTTAACTGCAGGAAATTTATATTCATGGGAAAAATCTCACGCGAAAGTGCTGGAAAATGGCGATCTGGAATGGCAGCCTGAAGAATTTGTATATATTAAAGGCAGTGCTGTCAGGTATATTGATTTTGAAGGAGGCGATGACAATAATGATGGCACGAGCACAAGAACAGCATGGAAACACCATCCATGGGATATTGCTGCCACGGGAAAGTCCCAGGGCACAAGTGGTATATATACTTATGTTTTCAAAAGAGGAGTAGTGTATCGGGGTGTTCTCACTGCCAAGGAGTCCGGAGAGATGGGGAATCCTATCCGGCTCACTTCCGATCCTTCATGGGGAAGTGGAGAAGCTTGCATGTATGGGTCCATGAGGTTCACTTCAGGATGGATAAAAGCAAACATTCAAACCGCATTTGACATCCCTGAACCGGATAAAGTATGGTATCATGATGTGGATGGAGATATACCAAACACAAAGGTCGTTTGCGAACTTGCACCGGAAGGAATTAAAAGGGTACGGCTTGCAAGGACACCAAATTATCAGAATACTCCGGATGATCATTTAAAATACTGGCCGGTATGGACAAAAAAAGAAACTTATGATAATGTAAATAAAAATCTTTGGCTGTCTGATACGAACAACCTTATACAGTGCGATCCTAATTATTACTTAGGGGGAACCGTATGGAGCCAGGAAGGTGCAATAGTTATGTGCACGGTCTGGGGACAGAAAATAAAAGAATATGATCCTTCAAAAAACAGGATTGCAGTCGGGGAAAGAAGTTTTGGAGGTGCAGGATGCCATTATTTTATCGAAAACACTCCTTATCTCCTGGATACAACCAGTGAGTACTTTTACAACAGTACAGCTAACAGAATGTTTGTCCGCCTGGATAAAGATAAGGACCCGAATACAACCACCATCGAAGTTGCTACAAATGGTAAATTAGTACTGTTAGAAGATAAGCACGATATTGTTATTAGCGGTCTTACCTTCGGATTCACGACAAGCGATGTCATCCGCATAGGAGATGCAGATGGAGTTGCAGTTATTCAATTATCTGGTACATGCTACAATATTGAGATCAGTCATAACAAATTTACTTATGTTAACGGGGCTATTTCAGCAAGGAATCCAAGCGAGGCAGAGCATACCAGTCATGATATCCTGGTATCCGACAATGATATGTACGTTGTGGATGATATGGGGATTGCATTTAGTAGGGGAGGAAGGGTGTTTTTTGATAAAGTTAAAATCCTGAGAAATCGTATTTACGATAACGGCGGCAGGCACCTTGGCCGATGGTACAGCTCAGTTCCTGCCATTATCGGCTACTTTCTCGATGCAGAAGTTGCGGGCAATATTGTTAATATTTCATGGGGTAACGGGTTGGACTGCTGGTGGGGGAAAACCGGGAGGGATTCTGTCACTTCCCTTCCTTTTATCCGTGGACTTGTACATCATAATAAAGCATCAAACACACTTATCGGAACAAACGATTATGGTGGTATTGAAAACTGGCAGGGTGGACCTGTTTATGTTTATGACAACATATCTCATAATGCCAGCGGGTATAAGCACTTCAGTAAAAGCTCAATTGGTTATGCTTACTATTTCGATGGAAGCTTTAAACAATACGTATTCAATAATATTGCTTCCGGTGTTTCATGGAATAGAAACAGGTCTGGTTTTATGACAGTACTTGGTTTTTACAATATGACAGTACATAATACTGGCTATCGTATGGCCTCTTTAACCCATGGGGCAGTAAATAATCTGGATTCAAACGGACATAATGCTTACCTGGCTAATCTTGGTGATAGTGTGTACTTTCAATTTCAAACAAGTCTGAAACCCGACCAGGTAGCATTGGGTATAATATTTTCAGTAAGACACCTTTCATGGGAAGTTTAGTAACAGATGAAGCATTAAAAAGAGGGTTCTGGTCTGACAGAAACCTTGTGGATCTGTCCACTTTTAAAAAGAACCTGGCCGGTTATAAACCACAACTTGACCAGGTTGGGATTGAAGCTAAAAATCCTGTACTTCCTTTGGCTTATAAAAATGATTTTCGCCCTGCTACAGGGAGTGAAGCCATTAACGGAGGAGTGAAATTTTTTGCCTCATTTCCGCTCTATGCTAATGTTGGTGAATGGAATTTTTATAAGCATCCGGCCGATTCAAGTGTTATTATGGCTGATAATTTTTACATGACCAATGAATACAACAATAGGGAAACATATTATAAAGTTGCGAATAATAATCTTAAAGCACATGGGATTACCCTTAAAAGCTTTGTGAAAGGCCAACTGGAAGACTGGACAGAGGGGGCCCTGAACTTCGATGGCATGCAATCTTATTGTGAGCTGAATCATGCAACAACCAGTACAAAAGTTTGCACAAATGTGGATATGACTACCAACAACTTCATTATTGAAGTTATTTTACGGACTGAGAAAGGCCATAAAGGGGATGTCCTGGTTTCCAAATATGAGCCAACAGGGAATGGCTACAGGCTTGATATTGATAAGAAGGGCAAAGCCCGATTAAGCCTGATCATTTCCGGCAAAGCTGCATATTCAATATCAAGCAAACGTGCAATAAATGATGGCTTATGGCACCATGTGCTGGCCGAAGTCAATCGTACAGGAAAAACAAACATCTGTATAGATGGTATGATAAACAATGGCTCTTCTTCCGGAAAAACCATTTCTCCCACTGTATCCTTGAGTAATAATGCCAATCTGTTAATTGGTAAAGGTCCTGACGGAAATTTCTTTAATGGAACTTTTGATTTCCTGAGGCTGTCAAAAGGAACTCTTACAGATGCCCGAACTACTATTGAGGAATTATACAAATGGGAGCTTGACGGGCCTTTCCTAAGGGATTTTACCGGAAAGAACCCCATTGGAAAACGTGATGCCGGAGCTATAGAGGTTGAATAATACCATGTGATTATTTGTATTCCCAGGTCTCACATGATGTAACTTCGATTCTGAAATATGAGAAATAAGGCTAAGATTTCAAACTCTTCTTTGCTATTTCAAGATTTATGAGTTTCAAGTCAGTGATTGAAGGTTTGATTGTTGATAATCGACAGCTAAAGTCTGCGAGACTAAAACCAAAATGAATCCTTATTTTGAAATAATGAACTTCTGTTGATTAAAAAGTGAGTGTAAACACAGAAGGCAATAATCCGGTTTATATTGCAACATTGGTTAATTATGCAAATGTTGATGAATATGTTTGCTGATATACGAGGCATCCCTTCCTACTCCGCCAACAAGCCCGGATGTTAGCCCGTATTGGAATAACATTCCCATGAAATACATCCCATCGATGGTTGGCGAAACTCCTCTGTAGTTAACTGGCCAGCCATTATCATCCGTAACATTCATGTCTATCCATGAAAAATCAGGTTTAAAACCGGTTGCCCAGATTATTATTGAAACAGGGATTAAACGGCCATCTTCCAGTTTGGGCTGTCCGTTTTCAGTTCCAGCCACACGAGGAACCCGCTCAACACCTGCAACATTAAGATCTGCAACAGATACGCTAATAAGTGGGCCGCCACCTTTTACAATACTTTTTTTAGCTTTTCTTCCGATCGGAGTATTGACGGTAAGTATATGGTTGATAAACCACCAGTAAGGTCTGCCGGCATAACGAAAAATTGGATCTGGGATATGAAATGTAGGATGTCCTGCAATAAAGGTATGCCTGGTTCTGGAGAGCTCAATAGCTATTTCCATTCCTGAAGTCCCGGCACCAACTACCAGAACATCGCCGGGAGGCAATGAGTCGGGATTAAGATATTGAGAGGAATGAATCTGATGAATTCGTTCATCCAACTCGTTTGCAAAATCAGGGATGCGGGGTGATGGATTAGTCCCAGTTGCAATAATGACCCGATCAGAATTTAGGACACCTCTTGTTGTCATTATTTGAAAACCTGATTGTGACCTGGAAAGATGGTTCACCTTCACTTCCATTCGGATGGGCAAATTAAATCTTTTCGCATACTCTGCAAGATAATCTGCCATCTGGTCTTTTGAAGGCAAAGTGCCTCTTTGCGATGGATATGGGAAACCTGGTAATCCATCATATTGAGATGGAGTAAACAAACTAAGTGAATCCCATCTTTGTCGCCAGGAATCGCCGACTTTTTTAGCCGCATCAATAATAATAAAATCCTCATTTAACTTTGATAGATAGTATCCTGCAGCTAAGCCGGCCTGCCCTGAACCAATAATAATCGTTCCCCACTTCTTCTTTTCAATGTCCTGATCCGTTTCCATGTCTTAAAATTTAAAACTAAAAAAATTGATTAATTACTAATAAATTATCCATGCTTATCAGTGAGTAATAAACAAAAGATTTAAAAAAATGTTTTTGGAAAAATCTAATACCTGCAATCCCTTATCCCTGTGTTCATGGATAAATGAATTTCCCTTTAAAATCAAACTGTACATCAATAAATAAATAAGACGCAGTGCGATTACAAAGATAAATCATTGAATTTGTGATCTTTGTGTTTTTCGTTTGTGGACTTTGTGGTAAAAAAACTGACCGCAATCCTGCCGGCAGGTATGCAGGAGAACTTAAAATAATGAACTACGATCACAAAGGTATTCTGTAAGTGAATATCATCTTTTATACTTGAATGCATTTTTATAACTAAATCAATAATATTCTTTACATTTTAATCGCATAATACTTTAATAATTATAAAAATATTACATGTGTTTAACATTTTTTAACAGCTATCATTTTTATTTTTTTTAAGAAAAATCTATTATCGCATCTGAAAAAAACCGAATTCATTAAAATTAATTTCATATGGATATTGTCATTGAGAATCTCACAAAAAAGTATGGCAATCAGAAGGCTGTGGATAATATTTCACTGAAAGTTGCCACAGGGGAAATATTAGGATTTCTTGGTCCTAATGGTGCAGGCAAGACCACAACTATGAAAATCATAACAAATTTTATTGCGCCAGATGAGGGGGAAATTTATATCGGTGGCAAATCTCTTAAGGATGATTCGCTTGAAATAAAGCGGCATATTGGATATCTCCCGGAAAATAATCCTCTTTATCATGATATGCCTGTTATCGATTATCTTGATTTCTGTGCCGGCATTCAGGGTATTGAAAAAAGTCATATCACTGACCGTGTAATTGAGATGATCAGGATTACCGGTTTAAATAAAGAAAAGCATAAAAAGATCGGCGAGTTATCCAAAGGTTTTCAACAACGTGTTGGTTTAGCCCAGGCAATGATTCACAATCCTGAGATTTTAATACTTGATGAACCCACAACTGGATTAGATCCCAATCAGATTGCGGAAATCCGTAAACTTATCCGCGAGCTTGGAAAGGAAAAAACAGTTATTCTAAGTACTCATATTCTTCCTG
>CAZKMG010000139.1:0-9219 GCA_964553465.1 uncultured Bacteroidaceae bacterium | reverse complement strand
AAGTAGGAAGCACTTCTTTTTATCATTTCCTCAAAGCGTTCAAGGACCTGTCTGAATTCATTCTCCTCTCGCATCATTTCTCTTTCCTTATCCATAGCATGGAACGTTTGCGCAAAAATAGAAATAATTTAACTTTTATAGCTAATTTTCAGAAAGAATTAAATGTACAAATCAAATCTCAGGATCTACCAGGGGATGAAGGTCGTTTAATCTTGTAGAATCTTGAAATTAATTGATTTTTTATATCTGATAGCTCGTTTAGCAGCTCGATTTCAGATGATAGATCTTTTGTGATCTCATTCCACTGTGTATTTAAAGCCACAATAATATTTTCACCGGATTTGTAATTTTTCTGGTTAAATTTTTCTTTTTCAAGGATCATGCACAATTGCAAAAGTTCATAATATTTATCAGTAAATCGGATTAAACGGATCGCTTCTTCTTTACCATAAAGGTTGAAAAGTGCTTTCCAAATTGATTCAGCCGGTTTATAACCTTTCATATTCCAAAGATAATCTGCAGCAGTCATCAATCTTATTTTTGAAAGCGATGAATACTCATTTTGATTAATTATACAACATGATGCCAAACCCATTTCTACAGGTGTTTCTGCCAATTGGATATCGAGGGCTTCAAAGATGCTACCAGTTCTAGCTTTTCCGGGATAGATTGATGCAAAACCCCCATTTAATTTATTTTCTTTACGTGTAGTTAATGTGTTAACCAGTAGATAATTAATCATATTACTCGCTGATCTAAAATGATAACTATCTGCAACATCTATTTGCAAAGGAAGGTCTGATGGGCCTTTCCAGATAATCCCGTCAAACAAGTTATTATATTTATGTATTTGGTTGAAATATATTGTGGCATAACCACTTGATTGAAGTATATTTTCATTTGTGCTTAACACCGGCATTAATAATATGTTAATCTGCTCATGTATAGCTTTAATTTTATTTTCAATGCCTGAAAGGTAGGATGAAGTATTTGCAAGAAATTCCTCAAGCTCTTCAGAAGTGATTATTTCAAAACTTACAGCCTTTGATCCCAGATCCATAAAATCCCAGATCACTTCATCAGTAATAATAAAATTAGTAAGTCCGGATGCCTTGTATTCATTTATCAATTTCCCAATTTTTTCAGCTTGCATCCTTATATAAGCCAATTGGTTTTCATCTTTGTTTTGGCTGCGGAACCTTAAGTTTAAAAATGAAACACCAAAATTACAATTAGGCGCAAATGATTTAATTTCAGATGTTAGAGTGCGGAATGTCTGCATTTGAACATCATCTTTTGTAAAAAACTCAATTCCATTTCCTTCCTGAAAATAAATCATGTTATATCCAACATCAGTGAGTTTTCTAATATGTGAAATCAACTTATTATCAAGATCTCTTTGAGACAATGGTAAAATGATTGCTCTTGTTTCAATATCCGGAAAATCAATAATATCATAATGATGATAAACCTGGTTTTCTTTATTAATTAATTGCAAGATTGTTTGAGTAGCATGAACATAGCCTTGATCATCATTAGCATCGACAAATACCAGCCGGTCCATAGCTGGAAGAATACTGATAAAATACCCCTCTGCTTTCCCTGAAATTTTTTTTATTGGCAATTTATTTGCATTTTCATTAAAAATCTGTGTTTTACCAAGGCTAAAAATAAAACGGTCCGTTTCAAACATCTCCTGTTACAGTTTATTAGTAATTAGAATTGAAACATGTTTTTTATCATTACCTTTTATCGCTTCGCCTATGTGATTTGATATATTTTTCGCAGCCAAGAGAATACCTTTATCGGCATTAGGTGGAATAAGGATAATCGGATCCAGATTTTTATCATTTATTGTCAATCGAAGGATTTCAGGGGAATAATTGGAAATCAAATGTGGGTATGGAATCAGTTTAGATGCAGGGGTATCAATTGAATCGAACATAGGTTCTGTTCTTTCAAGTAATGAAAAATTCTTTGGAGAATATTCAAAATTTACTGCATCGACCCACATTGTCCCCTTTCCCTTTAACCCAAGGAAAATCTTAACATAATGAGTGCCATCTGGTAAATCTCCATTATTAAAAGGATAATTTGCTGTTTTGCCAATAACCTTGCCCCAATCCATCTTATCCACATATGAAATACCTGAAAAAGAGAAACCCTTAAATGAATTATCTATAAAATTATTTTCTGATGGATTAAACATTGAACTGTTTAACAATATTTTATTTTTATCATAAAAGAATACTTTAATATTCACCGCATCATATAATGTATTTATCATTCGTGAGAGGCTTGATCTAACCTGATCCAATCTGATTTGATAGCTTAATGTATAATTACCCGGGATTATTTTGATAAAGTCACTTAGAATGCCTTCACCCTGGGTATCGGTTTCATTGGTATTTTTTCTATATATCTTTATTGCATGTAACCCACTAAATGCTTCGGATGGATCAAACTCTTTTTCGTTTTGCACATCAGTCCAGAAAACATTTTCTCCAACCTTTTTCCAACCCCGAAGGTTAAAGGAGTTTTTAAAACTATCGACTTTATAGTACCGGCCATCCTCAAAAGATGAATTCAAAACCAGGTTACCCTTATTAAGTTCTTTTTCCCTTAAAAGTAATGGAATTGCCGTTGGATCAGTACTTTTCCATGAAGCCTGAATAGCAACTACATTTGGTTTCCTCTTACAAGCCAATAAGCTAATGGTAAAAAATATAATGATGAATATCCAAACAAATGATGTGCGCATTAGTTTTCAGAAAAACAATGGTTATGCGCAAAGTTAAAAATTTTAGTCAAATTTCAATTTTTATCAAAGTAAAAACCAAATTTGAGTTCCAGCCCATTATAATTAGTTGAATGATCATATTCCTTGGTACTTTCGCCATTTCTCTGAACCTCAGTTGTTATAAGTTCCTGGTTGCGATAGGATATACTAATGGTAATTGGATTATGATTATTTATCTTAAATACGAACACGGAACCTATTGCCATCAATGGACCTCCCTTTGAATAATATTCATTGTAATTATAATTATTTGTGGCTGACTCTCCTTCAATAGGAATGGTATACCCTCCTTTGAGAATTAAGACGGGAGATAAATCACCAGCCTACAGCAAATATCTGCAATCGACAAAGACAGGAACATGCACCTTTTCAAATAGGTCCATCCCTATTCCCAGACCAAAAGTGTATTTATTTTAAATCCTGAATGCATTAACTGCATCAATGGAAACCATGGCAGTGAGGGAATTTCTTGCAGGACCTGTCAGCACTCTAAAGGAGGTAATATTAGCATAAGCCATTTGTCTGACAGGTCGATTATTGCCGTTAGACGGAAGAATTTCCTCCTTTGTTATTTTTTGAACTTCAGCCATTTCAAAACTAATATATTTTCACATAACTCAATTTTAAAGATTTTATTTTCAGTTATTTCAATAATATTTTCTCGGATTAAAATGCAGTTCACTAGATAAATAACATTGCACATAGGCTTTTGTACAAAAAAGTTAAACATCAGTAAAAGACTAGTAATTAAAATATAATGTTTCATGAGGTGAGAAGATGTTTGGGCCATTCTTTGGATGTAAAAAATATTCTTTCAGTTGCATAAAAAATAATAACTCAACGCAACCATTTGGTAAAACAATTCATCTAATAAACAAATTTTGTATTGCTATGAATTAGGAAGCCCAATTAACAGTGTAATCAGTTCTTGATTGGGAACAACGTTCTTTTCCAGTATGATTATTCAAATAAGATCAATATTAAACAATTAAGTGTCATTCCTCAAAAGTATAAAAGAGTAAAAACAGAATAAAAAGTACTGGAAGATTTCCGAATTGCAACCCCGCTTTTCGGCCAGGCCATTCGAATTTCCCCGGAAAATTGAATGGCCTTTACTATTCAAGTTTTATTTATTTAATCAATATTTTACGAATAATTCTTGTAAGTTCTAATTTACTATAATGTTCATTAATTAAAAAGTAGTTTTAAAAATCAAATTAACTTTATTAACATTCCTTAAAGACAGAATTCACCAGCCGGTAACAAAAAGAATATCAAATTTCCAGAGTAAATTATTAATCTCTGAAGGGACAATAGTCTGTATTTTTTAAAATTAGGAAAAAAATGACAGGAAATAATAGAAATATTATGAAATTATACAGTTTCTGATTCAGAAACTGTACACTTTTTGTGTTAAACAAACTACACCACCCTAATTGAAATATTTATTAAGTCAAATTATATTATGGAAACAATATGTGCTGATTTATATTTTGATTTCATTCATTAAATTTCAATCACATGAAAGCGATAATTATCTTTACATTTCTTTTTTTAGTACATACAATTAATGGATTTGGAGAAATTATCCGAACGAAATCTAATTTGTACACAAAGGGAATTGGCGTCAAGGACTCCTCTTTTGCAAAAAAGCTTATTGAATCTGGCAATTTTGAGTTTACAGTTACCAGTGTGACAGGGAATCCTTCATATGTTTCAATAGGTTATTTTTTTCTCAGAATTAACGGAAAAACAGCTGAAGCATATTTGCCTTTCTTTGGCGAATCACAAAGAGGTGATTTATCAGGTGAGGGAGGTATTAATTTTAATTCCTTAATAATAGATTATAAAGTTATTCAACAGGTGAAGAAAGGCAGATATTCCATATCATTTAAAATTAATGATCGAAAAGATTCTTATAGGATCTATCTGGATGTATTCAATGATGGTCAGGCTTCTCTCAGGATAAACAGTTTGTACAAAACTTCAATGGCATATATTGGTAAACTGGGAGAATTACCAAAATCAGGACCTCATTCCACAAAGTGACAATTTAATAATAATGATTAGGAAGAAGAAGAACATCTTTTAAAGCACCAATATGTCAAAAAATCAGCTTAAAAGTTAATAGAAATGAACCACTAAGCTATTGTAGTTATATAAAGTGGCTTAATTTTGGAGCAGATAAAAACTAATGAAAGAATTTTCTATATATTCCGTAACGCTTATTAATCTTTTGATTACAGCTCGATATATCTGGTTAATAATGAAGCAGAGGATAAAACCTGCGCTTGCCATGTGGATCTTTTTTTCAATTGCAGTTTCACTGAGTCTGTTAACTTACATCTTTGAAGTGAATAACAGTTTTCGTGATAATATTCTAAATACTACTGATTTAGTCCTTGTGATTACAGTGGCAATTACTATTTTCATATTTGGTGAAATCAGCTCAAAGTTTACCCCATTTGATAAAGGATGTCTTGTCGCAGTGTCATTAATAGTGATATTCTGGATCTTTACTCAAAACCATTTGATAACCAATATTTTAATTCAATCAATCTTGGTCATCGCATACTTTCCAGTGGTAAAAAGACTTTTTGATTCAAAAAAGAATACTGAACCATTCTCTGTATGGATAGGGATGCTTTTGGCATCTTCTTTAGCCCTCATTTCGACAAGAGGTTTGCTTCCAACAATTTATACAGTAAGAGCGGTAGTTTGTGTAGGATTGTTAATCTTACTGATGCTTAGAATTGAATATCTTTTTAGAAATCAAAATAATAAACCGATATCTGTTACTCAATTGTCTGAATCTCAGGAATAATTGAATTGCAAAATTAATTATATCAAATTTTGATGAATATATTATATCTCATTTTCATATTTTTGTAGCGACAAAAAGAGAAGATATGTTTGAAAATTTATCAGAGAAGCTTGAAAAATCATTTAAGATACTAAAGGGTCAGGGCCGTATTACTGAAATAAATGTTGCAGAAACTCTTAAGGAAGTCAGAAGGGCTTTGCTTGATGCTGATGTCCATTATAAAATTGCAAAGAGTTTTACTGATACTGTTAAGGAAAAAGCAATAGGAATAAATGTTTTGACTGCAGTTAATCCCGGCCAGATGATTATCAAGGTTGTGCATGATGAACTCGCCTCACTGATGGGCAAAATAAGTTCAGATGTTCACCTTAAGGGCAGTCCTGCGATTATTTTGATTGCCGGACTTCAGGGTTCGGGTAAAACTACTTTTGCAGGAAAGATTGCCAGATATCTCAAATCAAAAAAAGGTAGAAATCCAATTCTTGTTGCATGTGATGTTTATCGGCCTGCAGCTATAGAACAATTGAAGATATTAGGGCAGCAAGTGGAGGTGCCTGTTTACACAGAAGAAGGTAACCAAGATCCAGTCAAAATTGCAAAAGCAGCTATTAAACATGCTAAAATCAACGGGTACAATCTGATCATCATTGATACTGCTGGTCGTTTAGCAATAGATGAGGAAATGATGAAAGAAATTGCCAGTATTAAATCAGCTGTAGATCCTGATGAAATACTGTTTGTGGTTGATTCTATGACCGGCCAGGATGCGGTTAATACAGCAAAAGAATTCAATGACAGGCTGGATTTCGACGGAGTTGTTCTTACCAAGATGGATGGTGACACACGAGGTGGAGCTGCCCTCTCTATCCGGGCAGTCGTTAATAAACCAATTAAGTTTATTGGAACAGGTGAAAAACTGGATGCTCTGGATGTTTTTCATCCCGAGAGAATGGCAGACAGAATCCTTGGTATGGGCGATATCGTTTCTCTTGTTGAGAGAGCTCAGGAACAATACAATGTTGATGAAGCAAGAAAACTGCAGAAGAAAATAGCTAAAAACACTTTTAGCTTTAATGACTTTCTAAGCCAGATCAACCAGATCAAAAAAATGGGAAACATAAAAGAACTTGCAGGTATGATCCCGGGTGTCGGAAAGGTAATCAAAGATATGGATATTGATGATGATGCATTTAAAGGTATTGAAGCGATTATTCATTCTATGACTCCTGATGAGCGTGAGAATCCAGTTATTCTGAATGGAAATCGGAGAAAGCGAATTGCTGATGGTAGTGGTACCAGTATCCAGGATGTGAATCGTCTGGTCAAACAATTCGAAGATACACGTAAAATGATGAAAATGGTCGGTGGTGGTAAAAATATGGCTAGGATGATGGGTAATCCCATGTTCAGGAGATGATAATTATATGTGATGTTCAGAATTAATATTTACATAAAAGAATAAAAATTATCAGAGTATTAAAATCATATAAACAATGTTTTTCAGATGCAAATTATCGACGGAAAATTAACTGCGCAGACCATCAAAAAAGAAATCGCTGAATCCGTATCAAAGATGGTAACGGAAGGCAAAAGACCTCCTCACCTCGCTGCTATTCTTGTTGGCCATGACGGTGGCAGTGAAACATATGTGAACCATAAAGTCAAAGATTGTGAGGAAGTTGGTTTTAAATCAACTTTAATCAGGTATGAAGATGATGTAACAGAAATTGAATTGCTATCCAAAATAAAAAGTTTAAATAGTGATCCTGAAATAGATGGCTTTATCGTTCAACTGCCCCTTCCCTCTCATATTTCTGAAAATAAGATAATAGAATCCATTTCCCCTGAGAAGGATGTAGATGGATTTCATCCTGTCAACCTAGGCAGAATGATCATTGGTCTTCCTGCATTTATTTCAGCTACCCCTGAAGGTATCATAGAATTGTTATCCCGCTATCATATTGAAACATCAGGTAAACATTGCGTTGTCATAGGTAGAAGTAACATTGTTGGTCGGCCAATAAGTATCCTTTTATCCCAGAAAACCAAAATGGGAAATTGCACTGTTACAGTATGCCACAGTCGCACACCCAATATAGAAAATATTACACGGCAAGCGGATATTATTATTGCAGCGATAGGAAGTCCTGGGTTCGTCAGGGCAAATATGGTAAAAGATGGGGTTGTCGTAATTGATGTGGGTACTTCACGAATAAAATCAAATGAAACAAAATCTGGATGGAAGCTTTGCGGGGATGTAAAGTTTGATGAAGTTGCCCCTAAATGCAGTTTTATTACGCCTGTACCAGGTGGTGTTGGCCCAATGACAAGAGTAACTTTACTTAAGAATACTATGCTTGCAGCCAGGAAGGAGATATACTCCTAAATAAATAATACATGTTATTTACAAAAATAGTTTGTAAACATTGATGTTATCAGCTAAAATATAGATTAATTCTATTTAATTTTTGATCGTCATAGATAAAATATGGATTTATTCTTGTAAACTTTGATTGTGACGAATTAATTTTCTACAGAATTTGTTGGTATTCTTTTGTAATCAAGTAATTATAAATATTTTTCCTTGCTTACTCATTAAAAAATTGATTGTAGTATCTCTCCTATTCGTGATCTGCAATCTGCAATTATAATTTGCTATTCTGATCAAAATTTGCAATATTTATTTTAGCTTAATTATTCTTTTACTTAAATTCCTTCGTCAACTTGTAAAATCTTTTATTCACTTAAATTCTCACATTCTCTCAGGAACGTCAATTCCCAGAAGATACATTCCTTTTTTGATGACCTTGCTGCATACTTCCGATAACATCAGCCTGGTTTTTACCAGGTTTTCATTGCCTGCGCTTAAAATAGAATAATCATGATAGAATTGATTGAATTCCCTGGCTAACTCAAATAAATGATTTGCGATCAAGGATGGATTTAGTGTGACTCCTGCAGATTTAATTATTTCAGGAAAATCATATATCATTTTTATCAGCGATATTTCTTTTTCATTTGGTTCCTGTCCATTTAACCGGACCGTGTTATTTTGCTGTGATTTTCTTAAAATTGATTGAATCCGAGTATAGGTATATTGGATAAAAGGTCCAGTATTACCATTAAAATCAATAGATTCCAGTGGATCAAACATCATATTCTTCTTAGGATCAACCTTTAGAATAAAATATTTGAGAGCCCCAAGACCTATGAATGAATAAATCCTTTCCTTCTCTTCATCAGGATAATCTCCTAATTTCCCTAATTCTTTAGACATTTGCCTTGCTGTAGAAATCATTTCATCTATCAAATCGTCTGCATCTACCACGGTTCCTTCCCGTGACTTCATCTTTCCTTCAGGAAGCTCCACCATCCCATAGGAAAGGTGATAAATCCTGTTATACCATTCAAATCCAAGTTTTTTTAAAATACACCCAAGCACCTTGAAATGATAATTCTGCTCATTCCCTACCACGTAAATATGCTGACTAATATTGTACTCCGAGAATCTTTGATGAGCGGTGCCAATATCCTGGGTAATATATACTGATGTACCATCAGATCTCAGTATAAGCTTATGATCCAGACCTTCATC
>CAZKMG010000138.1:6710-9264 GCA_964553465.1 uncultured Bacteroidaceae bacterium | reverse complement strand
ACTTTAATTAAATCCTGCCCTGGAAATAGGGTTCATTATAACTGGATAATTCTAAAAATTTATATTTTAAACCATCTTATCATTAAAACTAAAAGACTGAAACATTCAGAAGCCTATTATATGATGATGGCTAATCAAGTATCCATGATTTTAGACTCACTGTTGAAAGCAATATCGTTAGTAGTCAAACCAATCGCAGATACTTGGCAAAAAATAATAGAATTCGGCATAAAGAAGGTGTACATTTATACTATAATTAAAACTTACCGATTATGAAAACTTATCTTCTTGTACTTTTTTGCATTGCCACGTTCTCAATTTCAAACGCACAGGTTAAAGACTTGATTGGCACCTGGAACATTATTGATTTTGCTACTATCAGTGATAACAATAATGTGAAAATGACCGAAGACAAATTAAAAGAAAATGGTTCTGTATGGGATTTGTTTTTTATGGAAGAAGGCAAATTTAAACAAACCAGCAATATGAGTGGAACAGGAACAATGGATTCTCAAGAAGGTGACTGGAAAACCTCAGACAAAAATTTGACGATCGGACTCCAAATAAATGACCGCAAATTTGAACTGATCTATACATACGAATTGAAAGAGAATATTCTTGTTTTAACACGTAGTAATCCTATGGGAACTATGAAAATTGTATCAACTTTCAGAAAGAAATAAAACAACTGCATACAAAATCTAACACTCAACATAACTATAAAAAAATTGCTATGACCACCTAACACGGACAATGGTAATTTGTTTGTCATGGTTTTTGCTTTTGCTCTCTGTTCTCAAGACAGGAACAGTATAAGGGGATAAAACCCGGACCGCACCACTTTACATAACCAAATTTGCAACTGGGGATAAATAACTAACACATAACCAGCATTGTACCGCGACAAGCGTATAGGTAAGCATGTTATGTACCCGGACTGTAAAAGTCGGTGGGCCTAACCATATTTGGCCGCTTTAACTACTAGCGGTTTCAGGTAAAAGTTGGGAGGGTTACGTGTTGCGGGTTACGGGTTAAGCTTAGTGCTGCTGCATTTAGACCATAGACCATAGACAATGGACCATAGGATGTATTTCAATCCTTATAGTGTTTCTCCTGCATTCAGTCCTCAGTCTCCAATCTGCAGTCTGTAAATCGGTACTTATTAAATAACCCTTTATAAGGTGCTTATCATTCTTAAGGAGTAGAGTTCTTAATTTTCATCCAAAAACCGGCTGCCAACTGCCGGCTGAAGACTGCTGCAGCCCTGCAACTGCTTCCTGTCACAGCCAACTGCCGCTGCTGCTGCTGCTGCAGCTAGACCATTGACCATAGACGATAGATCATAGGATGTATTTCAATCCTTATTGTGTTTCTCCTGCCCACTGTCACTGCCACTGCATTTACTCCGGCAAGAAGTGGACACGGCCGCTGGGTTTTGCACACAATAATAAATATGGCAATAAACAATATTGGATCTAAAAAAAACGCGTAACTTGTTAAATAATCAACAACTAATGAGGTAAGATAAAAGGCAATGAGAATTCGGATTTTATCTATTTTGATGTTATTGTTTTGTATAACAGGATGCTCAAAAAAAAATGAAACATCAACACCTAACTATATCTGGGATATTGATAAGAATGGAATTCCTAAATTTGTCAAAACAAATTATATCGAGTTGGCTAAGATCTATAGAATATCAAAGTATCGTTCTTCTGTGGGGCATGATTATTCTGATGCTTCAGAACAGTGCAGAAGCCTAAAGCACTATTTTGAACCCAAACCTGGTGAGGACTGGACAACAGTAAAGATTTATGCGCCTGTAAAAGGGATAGTTACAAGAGCTGAACAGGAATGGGCAGGTATAAAATTGGAAATAGAATCGGAGGAGTTTCCGGCTTTCAGATTTTCTATTTTCCATATTAATACTTCAAAACAATATAATATTAATGATAAAGTAGTTGAAGGTGAGTTTCTTGGAACTCATATAGGATCACAAACTTATTCTGATATATCTGTTATTGTCAACGATCCGGCAAAGCTTGGTAGAATGGTTTCATTTTTTGATGTCATGACCGATGTCCTGTTCAAAGAGTTTTCTGACCGTGGACTGAGCTCCAGGGATGATGTTATAATTCCTAAAGCAATTCGTGACTCTAATCCACTAACCTGCAGTGGTGATACCTTTACTTCAAATGATGTACTGGAAAACTGGGTTTATCTAAACTGATCATTTAATTCCTGCCCATTGAAATTATAAAAGGTATCTAAGCTAACTTATTAAGCAGGTATAAATGAAAAAATTTTCTTTCAGAATAAAGTAGCAATAATAACCTGGGTATCGATTAGTATTGGCCGAGCTACAGCTTTAGTTTTAGCACAGCAAAATGCTTAAGTTGTTCTGGCCTCAAGAAATGAAGAAAAACTGGAATCAGGGAAAGAAGAAATACAATTAATAGAAGGACAAGCTTTAGTAATTAAGATAGATACCAGTTCACTGGAAGACGCAAAGAGGATGGCAAGGGAGACTATTTCAAAGGGGGCAAAAATAGAT
>CAZKMG010000138.1:0-6700 GCA_964553465.1 uncultured Bacteroidaceae bacterium | reverse complement strand
AATGCTGGGAAATATGTTACTGATGTAAGCCATGAGATAGATATTCTATCATTTATGGAGTCATTGGTACTATATTTTTCCGAACCTTGAACCTCATTAAAAGTGTTCTTCCTGAAATGAAGCGTCAGAGGAAAGGCCATATTGTAATTGTAAGTAGTCTGGATGCAAAAACAGATTGACCAGACAGCAACCATAAGTTCTTGTATGGTTGAACGTTTCGGGCTGATAACAATTATTGTTCGAGGCGAATTGATTGTCAGTGTAATACTGGGTGTGGCTTCTTACAATCATCTGGATTTAAATGTAGGAATTACTGCCGTTTTGGGAATGCTGGTCGCCATCGGACTCTTGAGGTTGTATTGGATGAACATTCTCAATACAATAATGTTGGTCCCTGTATAAATTTGCGTAACCGTCGGGATAAATGAAAGAACAAAAAATACTTAACACTATAGACTATGAAGAAAGTAATTATAACAGGAGCAACCGGAATGATTGGAAAGGGGGTCTTACTGGAATGTTTAAACCACAATTCCATTGATAAGGTGCTCGTTATCGGAAGAAATGCACTGGATATTAAGCATCCAAAACTGATAGAATTGATCCATAAAGATTTTACCGACTTCTCAGGTGTCCGGGATCAACTTACAGGATACGATGCCTGCTTTTTTTGTTTGGGTATCAGCTCAGCCGGACTGAAAGAGGAAGAGTATAATAAGATCACCTATAATTATACCCTCTCGCTGGCAAGAACATTGTTAGCCCTCAATCTGGAGATGACATTCAACTATGTATCCGGAGAAGGCACTGATTCGACAGAGAAGGGACGAATGATGTGGGCTCGGGTGAAAGGAAAAACAGAAAATGATCTGTTGAAACTTGGTTTTAAACAGGCATATATGTTCAGACCGGGTATCATCATCCCGTTAAGGGGCATTAAATCCAGGACTAAAAGCTACCAGTTTATGTATGACAATTTTATGTGGCTTTTAAAAATCATTAAAACCATTGCACCAAATTCTGTTGTTACGACCACCCAGATTGGATTGGCTATGATCAATTCGATATTAAAAGGATACCCCCTGAAAATCCTCAGGCCAAAAGATATTATTATCTTATCACAATAAAATGAAATTAGTAACGAGGAATGCCAATTACATTCTGAAATAACCAGTACTAATTCCCTGGGTGCCGGCAGGCAGGCGTCAACAGGAAATTTAAAAAGTCCTGCAAGTAATATTTGCTTTTGCACCATGAGAGGTGCTTATAGTCGTTATTGAGACAGGCTCTCGAACCCTCTTCCCCGAAAATACATCAACAGCACTTTTCACCTGCCTGCATGGGTGGACATTTTACAGTTCCATAAGAGCAGTATACACAGCAGTCGCTTTTTTTCGGTTTTAATACTGTTTTGCATTGCTCACACTCGTAAAAGAAAGCACATGCATCTTCCGGCATGGTTTCTTCTTTCGAGAAGCCGCATTCCGGGCAGGTGATGGTGGATTTAAGTTGTATTAGTTTCAATGTGAACTGATATTCATTTTACTCACTGCAAAAATACACTAAATAAAGACATCATTTTCTGGTACACATTGGCTCGGGACCTGTAATGTCGCTTTCGGAACCATCGGGATTTAACATAACAACCATTAATCCCGGTTGAGGATTTCCTGTAAAATCACCTGTAATAATCCTATGTACAATGGAAGAAAATACTGGTGAAATCATCGGAATTAATACCATGGTTGTCCCTTCCTGTACTGTAACTTCAGTTGAAAATGTTATAAAACCGGTTTTTTTGCGGTTAACTTCAGTTTACCTGTGGTGATCCCTTCAATCCGAAAAGAACCTTCTTCCGATGAAAAAGTAGTAATTCCGTCCACATCAACTTCAACAACAGCCACAGGGATATTTGTGCCTGAAAAGAATATAATTCCTTCAACATCACCTGCAGGAATGGACTTATTACATGATATCATTGTGAAGAACGTTGCAAGCAGGACTAATATGGGAGTCAGTTTTTCTTTATCAACGATTCAGTCATAACGTTATTAATTTCTGGTATGATAGTTAAAGCCACTAAAAATCTAAATGTTATCCTTGTAGTAGATTAAAAATTATTTGACAAAAATTATCAAAAAGCAGGTAATCATTTCATTATTCCAAGGTATTATTTAGAGTGAGGTTTTTATAACCAGTTATACTCCCATTAAGGGTGCCTAATCTTAAATCAATTGAAAATTTTACAGGTATATATCTCCCGTTATTTGCAAACCAAATGGTCATAGCATCTGAAGTTCGAAAAAAATGTCCTATTATAGTAAGAGGCTTGACCTTCAGACACTCTACAGGTCCATATTTTGTGTTGATTATGTCTTTTCCACAATATCTAATTGTTAAATCCCAGATTTCATCTATAAAAAATGTGGTGATGGTAATAGTGTAGTTAAGAGGCAAATCATCGCCCAGATAATTTGACCTGTACAGATAAAATCCAGATAATAGATCATAAATGATCTTTGGACCAACTATTGTGCCTGTCTTTTTACTGTATATTACAGAGTAATCCTTAAGAGTTACATGATCATAATAAACCGTGCCAATATCAACATAATCACCTTCAATAAGAGTCCTGGAATCTGAAATAGGTAACCCGGTTGCAGTATCCATGCAACATTCATATTTAAATAAAATGTCTTTTACATATTTCATTAGGCCACTGCTTCTTGCATATGCCTGAATATATGCGCCAGAACAATTTTGATCAAAGCAAAAATTAAGATGGGCATCGCCAACCTTAAAAATGCCATACTTTAGCGAAAAGTCAACTACTTCATCTGGATAATAAGGAATTTTTAAGTTGGTTTGTTGTGTGAAAGAATACTGAAAATAAATAAATAAAACCAAACCTATAAGAAATCTTCTCATAGGGAAAGTATTTTAATTTAATTGATAGCTAATTTATATAAAATTATATGAATTAAAAAGTTATTAAAAAAATCGTCAGATAAAAGTTCACCATTAAAGATATAAATTTAAGGGTTGCTTGACCGATTGAAAAATCCATCATCTAATGTTATTTATTATTAACTTATATGCTATTTATTGCCTATTTGAGTATAATACTCTTAAGTGAAGGTTTTATACTACAATAGATAGGCTACAATGAAAACATCAGTAGATAAACTCAATATTTTCAAAAATCCTAATAAACAGGCAGGTATTGAATGAACATATCTATCATGTTTATGGCAATAAAATCCTTTTAGGTGTTTGTAATAATTTCCCGACTATTGTTCTTCCCGTTATTAGAATTTTAGCAATATTTAGAGATAACTAATTATATATATGTATGTTGCAAGGGTTTTTAGGCTTACATTTTTGAGGACATATAGTAGTTAATATTTAATATTTACATAAGAACCACACCAAATATATACACATTAATTGGTAAACTTGGATCTGACGAATTAAAGCGTAGTATGTTGATATAGAAGAATTTAAATAAGATAAAGATCATTGACTAGGGGTGCATTGAAATTTGCTGATAGAATATGTAACTTAGTGATTTAAACCTTACTTTTAAATAACTTGAGAAAATGGAATCTCAGTACATAAGTATAAAAGATTTTTACTTTTCATTTAAAGGGAGAATTTCTCTCGGTACATTCTGGCTTCATGGTGTTTTAATATTACCAGGGCTTTTTTTTCTCATTAGCATACTATACTTGGGATTATGGTATCTTATTTTCAAAGAATTCAGCGAATCAATAATCTTGTTACAAATCATTATTAGTCTCCCAATATTCATTGTTTTTGGATTGGCTTCTCTCGCATTGATTGTGAAGAGATGCCATGACCGTAATCGTTCAGGATGGTTTATACTGATTACACTTATACCCATTGTCGGACCATTCTGGTATTTGGCTGAAATATATTTATCATCAGGAACTAAAGGGGAAAATCGTTATGGGAAGGTTACTTTACAACTTGATGAGAAAATATTTACAAGAAGATCACTGAAATGGCTTGAATTAAAACCTACTGAATCATCAAGGAAAGATAATTTGTTCAGAATATTCAATATAATTAGTCTGATAATTTCAATATCAATCTGTACCATATGTATAACATATTTTCAAAAAGAATTTTCTTATGACCGCTTTCATGAAAATTACGACCATATATATCGATTAGGAGTTAATGCTCAATTTAAGGAGCATTTTACCTTTGCACAAACTCCTTATCCAATGGCGGAAGCTTTAGTCGCAGAGTTCCCGCAGATAACAAAGGCTACAAGAATAACAAGAGCTTGGATGAAAGTAGCTCCATTATCTGAGCAAAAACAGTTTAACGAAGAACAAATATATTTTGTCGATTCTGATTTTATCGAAGTATTCAGTTTGCAATTTATCAAAGGAAACGAGAAAACAGCTCTAATAGATACTAATTCAGTTGTGATTACAAAGGAAATGGCGGTAAAATATTTTGGTGATCATGACCCTCTTGGTAAATTGCTTGTATTTGATAATCGTAAGGAATACATAATTACCGGCGTAGTGGAAAAATTTCCACAAAACTCACACTTTCATTTTGATTTTCTTGTTTCTCAAAATCCTGATACTAATCTTGTCACAAATTGGAACAATTTCAGTTATTATACATATATTCTCCTTAAGGAAAATACTTCCCCTTCACAAGTTGAGATAGGATTTCCTGATTTTACTGAGAAGTATATGTCAACATATCTCCAATTAGGTGGTAGCATCTCTTTTTACCTCCAGTCTATAACTGATATCCATTTTAATTCAAAAACTTCAACAGAACTCGAAACGAATGGGAATTCGACTAATGTAAAGATTATCCTAGCTGCTGGATTATTACTGTTACTTTTTGCAGGCTTAAATTTTGTCAGCCTAGTCTCAACCCGCATAATTGAAAATAGTGATAACTCATTTGATAATGAGATTATAAAGTCAACAAGAAAACAACGTTATAAGAAGTTAATCAATGAAACATTTATTGTATCTGTAATAGGATTTTTGGGTTCAATTGGGCTGACAAGGATTTTATTACAATTTACATCAACAATTTTATCAAACGGGCTGGAATCATCAATGGGTCAAACGGTTTTTCTATCCTGTATGGTTTGGATTATATTATTTGTAATAATGTGCTGTGCGGGATATCTATTTCTTACAGCCTTTTCGTACCATTTAGGAAATTTGCTAATAAAAGGGGGGCTCACCATTCTACAAGTTAGTTTTGTTCTATTAATGTTAACATGTACATTACTGATATTTCACCAGCTTCATTATATGCAGAAGAAAGATTTGGGATTCGATTTAAAGGGTCTCATGATTATTGATCTGCATGGACTAGAAATAGAAACAGATTCCCTAAAAACAAAATTACTAGATAATCCAGATATTATAAATGTAACAACAATCTCTGGTCTGATACCCCCTGCTTATTCAACAAATTTCCATATAGAAGGTATGCCATTCGAAAATTCCTTTTTGATGCAAACTCTTGGTGGAGAATATGATCTACTCAACATTCTTGACATAGATCTAGTGACTGGAAGAAATTTTTCTGAGAGTGTACCTACAGATGGAGTAATTGAAACCATAATAAACGAAACTGCAGCCCGTAGAATTGGCCTAGAACCAGTAGTGGGGAGACTTTTGAGGATGTATACGGATCAATTAGGTGATTATCAAATCATTGGGATTATGAAGGATGTCCATTTTGGATCCCTTCATGTGAACATTGACCCGCTTGCAATTTTCATTAATAAATCTGAAACTAATTACTTTTTATTGGTTAAAGTAAAAAATAATAAGTTCCTAAGTGTAATATCATTCATCGAAGAAACTTACAAGCGGTTCGATATAAGTTCACCTCCTAACTTTCTACTTCTTGAGGATAGGTATAAAAAAATGAATCAGCAAGAAGAAAGATTAGTAAAGATTTTGACCTTTGCCACAATTATTGAATTAGTTATATGCTGTTTTAGTATTTATAGTATTTTGGCTTATTTAATATACTTTCGTCGGAGAAAGAAAATTCTATCACCATATTTACTGCATATTATTATAACACCTGCTTTGATCTATTATTCCAGCGTTTTTAGTTTAACTGTAGCCTACATATTATTGGATAAATGGCTACATTCCTTTGCATACCGAGTAGAACTAACTGAGGTTCCTTTCATCTTGGCAATCTTAATATTCCTTGGAATATCTGTATTAGTTACGTATCTTACTTTTGTATATAATAAATTTTCCCAAAGAAAAACATAGTGTTATTATAATTCTAAAGCAGGACATTGAATCTTAACACATTTAATAGCAATCTAATTATTGCCATACACTCCCAAAATCCCAGGAAACTTGGGACACGGTTATTGCAGTATTAATTGAAAAATATTTCTTAACTTAATCATGCTCGATGCATTCTTTTCAATAGCTGCTTCAGACAGTAGGTTCTATTATATTGCAGACCTTGACAAAAGTAATTATAATATTGGCAGTTGAGGATAACATTGAATTCTCGAGATTTTAAATATTTTCAATATCTGTACTTCAGTCTTGAGGAAAGAAAACAATATGCACCCCTGTGGAATAAATTAAATCATTACCTTTAATTTTTATAATGATTTGTCATTGTTGAAATATTAAAAGATATGGGAAAAGCA
>CAZKMG010000137.1:0-9265 GCA_964553465.1 uncultured Bacteroidaceae bacterium | reverse complement strand
CTCTTTATAAAATAGTCTTTGTGAGACAATCTCGTCATTCCCTTTCAGAAGTGAAAAAATAGTCAAGCCATCAGGTAAGTTTTGAATTGGGAAAACAAATTCTTCCGGAGCATTATTGAAGGCAAATTCTTTTTCAAGAAAAACATTACCTGAATTTCTGGCAATTAATTGATAAAGCTCGCCCATGTTTCTTGAATTTCCAATAACAGAGACATTCAACGAAACCGGATAAAGTAATACTCTAATTATCAATCCATATTCATCTATTTTTAATGGAATCTTAATTTCGGAAGAATTGCTTATAAAATATTCCTGACCTATTTCCGGGTTTAAGATAAAACTCCCAATACCCTTTGATAATTCGTTTATATCTGTAATAGTACTGTCATTTTGATCAATAATCTTAAGGAAATCCAAATTAGCGAAATTCCCGCTACTATACCTTGCTTCAACAATAACTTTATTTTCAATATTCTGAATTAATCGACCACCTTCGGGAAAATAGGAGATTTTTAACTCTGATGGGTATATATCTACAACGGGAGGTACATTATATGGATTAATTATTTGAATGACTTTAACACCGAAATATTCTACTCCAAAATTCTTCTGCCAGTTAGTGTAAGCTCTCAGATAATAAATTCCTGAAGATATTGTGTAAGGAATTAATATCTTACCCGAGGCGACATTGTTATCAATAATAATTGACTGCTGGGCAATAGGATTATCGCCAGCACCAATAAGTTCAATGTATATTGGCTTGCTTCTGGTTACCGGAATATTTGTTATATCATCAATACTCCATATATTAAACCAGATGTTTTCATTAATAAAGTAGATTTCCCTGTCAGTATTGATAATGTATTTTTCATCAGGAACTGAATAAATATATTTTTTAAGTAATTCAGAAGGGTTTGTAGCCATCATTTGAGCATTAGCTGCAAAGCTGAATGTGCACAAAATGAAAAGGCATAAAGCCGCATAGAATATCTGGTTTTTAATTTTGCGTATCATAAATTATTCTGTAAGACTTCCCCAGAAATCAGGTTTAACGTTACTTCCCATGACCCTGCAATCAGCACAGTATTCATAGGTCATAAATGGTATATCAAATTCAGAATCACCCAGGAGGTTAGCAACAACATATCCTTTTCCGTATATCAGACTATCCCTTAAGAAAATCAATGCAGGAGTCTTATCTCCTTCAGCAGGAATTTCAATTGTTTCAATTGGGCAATTCCTTGTATTTCTGTACACGACAATACGGTCGGTTGGACTCAAGTCCATGATTCTTATAAAGATTCGATTTTCAACAACATCAGATGCATAAAATATCCCAATGACGTTTTCTTTTTCATTACTCAGGCATTTTATATTTCCTTCAACAAAACCTGGCTGTGTATCAAACAACGACACATCATTTTCGGAGAATTGATTCATCAATGAAAGGAAATGATGGGCCTCTTTTGGAATTGAATATTGTTTGATAAGAGCACTATATTTGTAACGTAATTTTAAATTCTCGAGAGATACGGTAAATACAGGGACTGCCACCAGCTGGTTTCTGATAAGTCCTTCAGTGGATGTAGGGGATATACCCCTTGTAAAAGAATTTACCCAACAATAAGTAGTTTGAAGATTCGATTCCACATTCCATTCAATATCCACCGGGTCACCAGCACTATTGGTCATGAATGTAGGATGGAATTTTTGATCAAAGGTATCTACTGAAGTTACCAACCACGTTTCAGCGACTGAATATCTATAGTACCTGGAAGCATCCGGATCGTCAACAGTTGTATTTAAAATATCAAGTGCTCTGTACTGTAGGTTTTCCCCCGCAGAATATTTATCAACTGCTTTGAAATCAAGCTTGTCAATAACTGCACTTCTTTTAATTCTGACTTGTGAAGACTCATATGTTTTATTATCGATAACCATATGAAGTTTAAATGCAGATTGAGGATTTGCCATAAATGAAGAATCAGCCGGAATGTATAATCCAGGTTCCTTTTCTATAAAAGCATGAGATATATTATCATTTTCCAGAACTTCGACCTGAGCACCGGATACCATTTCAAATACCCTGGTTTTAAAAGTATTACTGTAACTTAATCTAATTTCAGAGTCTTTTAATTGATCCGACACATACCCTTCCACAACTAAAAGCTTTTCAGGCATATTCTCGTCAAGATCAAACGGGTATACGCAGGAAGTAAGTATGATAAGTAAACTAATGTATTTCTTCATCTGGACTAAAATTTAAAATTATAAGTCAGTGATGGTATAGGTACACCGAAAATAGAAAGATAATAAGCTTTCAATTTTCTGAACCTATCGTACTGGAAAAGAACCGAGTAAGGATTCCTTCTTCCAGTAACATTAATTACAGAAAACGTAAAAGAACCATGCACCAGCTTTTTTAACTTATAATTACCTTCAAAGGTGGCTGCAATATCAACCCTGAAATGATCTGGTAGCCTATATTGATTTCTTTCGGAAAACTGAATTTTCTTACTTTCACCAAACATAAAAGCTGTTTGTGGATAGGTAACCGGTCGGCCATTGCTATAATTAATATTCATTGAGAACCTTAGCCTTTTATAAAAGTCATAGTTTAAAACAGCCTTAAGGTTATGGGGTTTATCATAATTTGCAGGATAATAATCACCAAAATTGATGACCTCCTCCGGAAATGAATTATTGAACCTGTTTAATGAACGGGAAAAAGAATAATTAATCCATCCATTCAAGCTACCTGATTCTTTAACTAATTGTATTTCAAAGCCATATGATAAATTTTCACCATTTATTATTTCTGTTTCAAAATGTTCATTAGAAAAAAGTTCGGCACCTACTTTATAATCAACTATATTCTTAGCTTTCTTATAGTAAGCTTCCAGAGAAACAGAATAACTATCTTTAATTCTACTGATAAAATCCTTAAAATAACCAATCGATAACTGTTGCCCTGATTGTGGAACAAAATGAATATCGCTCAATTTCCAGATATCAGTTGGAGCCGCAGTTATTGTATTAGAGATCAAATTAATATATTGACTTGAAACACTATAACTCAATTTTACGGATGATTTTGGCCCTGTTTTAATCCTTGCAAGAAAACGGGGTTCGAAACCCGAGTATTGTTTAATCAGTCTATTTGAGGCAAAATAAAGGGTGTCTGATATTGTGCTGATAGATTTAGAATAATCAGGAGCATAGTCAAATACAGTTTTAGGACCAAAATTCCCGATTCCGCTATACCTTATACCGTATAAAATTGATAACCAATTTGTTATATCTTGTTCATTACTAATAAATAATGCTCCTTCAAATGCTTTTTCTGGTTCCAGTTTTTTAGATAATATCAAAGATTCTGTACCAAAAGGTGTAACTATTCCTGGTTGTGTGTTATATAAAATTCCACTCAAACCGTAATTAAGATTAATCCAATTATTCTTATTAAAGGAGAACATCGCATTAAGGGCCTTCTGATTAATCTCATACACAGATTCTTTGGCATAACTTAAAATTGATTCATCGATTATACCAAAATTATAAGAACTAAATGTTGCATATGTACTAAATTTCAATCTTTCAGTCAGATTTACTTCATAATTCAACGAATATGCGAGGTTCGAATAATTGTTTGAAGAGATCTGATCAAATTTGAAAAAGTCTTCACTCTTATAAAAAGTGAATTTTAATTGTTGCTTTTTCGAAATAGCGTAATGCAGATTTGCAAGGATATCATAGAAAGAAGCGGAACTTTTATTAATGCGAGGGTCTGTAATCCTTTTTAAGACCCAGTCAGAATAAGTACTTCTTACACCAATATTAAACGAAAGTTTTTCCTTAATGATTGGTCCGTCAATACCAAGTCTTCCTGTAAACGGACTTATTCCCCCATTTATATTGAATTTTTCTTTACTACCTGTTTGAGAGGTGATATCAAAAATCGAAGATATCCTTCCTCCCAGGGAAGATGGTATTCCACTCTTGTAAAGGGTTGCCTTTTCAATCATATCTGAGTTAAATACAGAAAAGAAACCAAAAAAATGAGTAGCATTCATCACGGGTATATTATCAATGAGGACCAGGTTCTGGTCAGTACCCCCTCCCCTAACATTAAATCCTGTTGAAATTTCATTCGTTGTCTGAACTCCGGGTAATGTAAGGATACCTTTTATTACATCTGGCTCACCAAGAGCCAGGATTGACTTTTTCATCATGCTGATATCTAGATTCTCTGCTCCAACCATCATATTCACTCTGTCATTTCTTTTTGCAACAACCTTAACCTCTTCAAGAGTAATGGGTTCATCTGTGAGGCTGAGATTAACAATACCATCAGAATAAAGTGATACTTGCCGGCTAGCCGTTAGTTTTCCAATTGCCCTGTAAATTACTTCATATTGACCGGCAGGTACTAAAATATCATATTTACCATTTAAATTAGTAATTGCACCAAGCGTCGTACCTCCAATTTGTACAGTCGCACCAATCACAGGTACCTGAGTTCCAACTTCAGTAATTAATCCAGTAAGATGAAATTTCGTATCCTTTAACTTCAGTGTTGGCATTCCAAACCGTATAATTTCAGATTCCTGATTCTGAATTTCATTAGTTTTTCTTTCTTCCTTTGGTGCAGATAACCCTTCTTTACTGGTTTCTAAACGTACCTTGACCATGGCTTTAGAAAAATAATCCGTAAAGCCTGAATCAATATCCATAGTATTAGAAATAAAAACATTATTTCCTTGAAGAAATACTTGAAAGTTATATTTTGCAAAAAATTCCTGGATTGCAAAATTCACATCCTTATCTATAAAGTTAACATTAACACAATCTCTGGATTCAAACCATTCAGGATCATAGTAAAACTTGAGGTTCCTATCTTTTTTAATAAAATCAATAAAATCAAGATATGTAGCACAATCACTCTTAAAACTTATTGTCCTGTGTGTTGTTACCTGGGCTGATATCGAAGGCAAAAACAAGAGAATAAACACGAGACTTAAAACAAAAACAAGAAGATTCTTTGACATATCTTGAACAAAATCAACAATTATATATTTATCATTAAAGGTTCTCACAATACTTGATTAAGGAAATTAATTCACTTCTGGAAGCATTATTGTAAAAAAAATTGGAGTGCCGCAGAAAAGACCTGATTTGTTTTTTGCTTTTTTCAAATACTGATAAAAAATCTGATTTTTTAGTAATATTATAAGCCCTGTTATTTTTTATCAGATAAATTGTTTGCTTAAAAATAAATTTATAATGATTACTTGAATAAGCGTCAAAGATTGGAACTTTAGAGCTCTTAAATAGAAGAATAAGATTGTTTTCATAAACTAACTCAAAGTAACCTTCGGGCAACTTGTTTTTTAGATTTCTGAAATATGTATCAGATAAAAAACCATAATTAATACCGTTCTTTTCAAGGTTAAACTGTTCAACCCATGCTTTGTTTAGCTCAACAAAAATAAACCCCAACTGACTGGATGAATGATGCAAAACTAAGGCATCCTTCACTATGTCATAAAATAAGTTTAAATCAGAATATCTTTTTCCGTTAAATATAACTGATCCATTGAATTTCACTTCATCGAAAAAGAAAGGAGAACCGATACTATTGGAATTTAAAAACTTGTATTCCTTTCCCACAAACCATAGCGAATCTATAATTTCTGATGAATGTTCTGAATAATCAATTAACTTTTGAGTTCTTTCCAGGGTAAGCTGAAGTTTGTCAAGAGTTTTTATCTCTTGTGCATGTCCAACTGCTAGGTAAGAAAATAATAAAACCCATATCCAATTTCGCATTCTTGCAATTATAATACTTAATAAAACACTACCAGCAAAATGTTTCTTGGTATATAAGACAACTTTTTAATATTAAATATTCCATTTTTCATTAAAAATATTTAACAAGAAATCTTATAAAACATTGTATTTAAACAATAAGAATTAACAATTCTAATAATTGAATAAATAAAAGAGCACTTTTTTAATTAAGGCTCAAATATATAACAAGTTTAACGCAAATATTGTTTTAAAAATGTTAATATTTACATGAATGAGAATTATATATTTATTTCCGGTTTATCATGTATATTTTTAAATTAATAATAAAACATGTTGACCATCCACTTAAAACTTATAAATATTTTAACTCCATCCAGGTTATAATTACTCGATCATAAGGTCAGGATAAATCAAATCAACAAATTTGTTGGGATTTAGTAAGAATTGTAAAATTTACTTCCAGGAGCAATACTTGCTGAATCAAAATTATTTTTTTTAATTTACAAATAATTAATCCGATTGGATTATAATTTTCAATAAAGGTAAGATAATGGGACGAAAACTGGAATATTAAAGTAATTTTGTTCAGACTATTAGGCTTAATATTAAGAGAACTTTGACCCTGGATATATCCACTTATTTCACATTAAAATCCAAAACTTTAATATCTTCTAGGAAAGCTTCAAGATGATCGCCAATTTTAACGGGGCCAACTCCTGCAGGTGTACCGGTAAAAATTAAATCACCAGTTTTAAGAGTCATGAATTTCGATACATAGGCAATAATTTGTTCGATCGGAAAAATCATCATATTAGTATTCCCGGTTTGAACAGTTTTTCCATTCTGTTCAAGTCTGAAATTTAAGTTATGAATATCCTTAAATCCTGACAAAGGGAAGAATTTACTTATAGGGGCTGAATAGTCAAATCCTTTTGCGATTTCCCATGGTAGTCCTTTAGAAATGCATTCCGACTGAAGATCTCGTGCTGTAAAATCGACACCCAAGGCAAGTTCTGAAAAATATCGATAAGCATATTGCCGTTCAATTGACCTACCAAGCCTATCGATTTTAATTACAACCTCTATTTCATAGTGTACATCCCTGGAAAAATCAGGATAAAAAAATGGTCGGTTTCGGATTACGAGTGCAGAATCCGGTTTCATAAAGAAGACCGGCTTTTCAGGAACAGGATTTTGCAACTCTTTTGCATGATCAAAGTAGTTCCTTCCGATACAAATAATTTTCATCGAATTCAGTTTAGATTAAAAAAATTTTGAGCGAAGATATGTGTTGTTGAAAGTAATTTAAACTCAAAAGTTATTATTTACCGAAAGTTCTCAATTTAATATTTGTAAGCACCTTTTTAGTATACAACGGGAAGTCTCCATTCATCATCCAACTATAATAACCAGGGTCCTTTTTAAAAATTTCCTCCACGGAATGATTTTTATATTTCCCAAAATTAAAAACCTCAGTGCCATTATCGTCATACACTATTCTTCCTACAAAGTCTACATTTCTAGTGTGCGTTGAAAATTCCGCCAGGAATGCCATATCATTTTGAAGATCGGGATACCTCTCGAGTTGAGCTTCCAGTATTCTAAACGTTGCTTTCGTATCAGCTGCTGCTGTATGGGCATCATTTAGATCCTTATTGCAATAAAACTTATATGCGGCAGCCAGTGTCCTTTGCTCCATTTTATGGAATATCACCTGAACATCAATGAGTTTTCTTTTGGTAAAATCAATATCTACATCTGCTCTCATAAATTCCTCTGCAAGCAATGGAACATCGAATTTATTTGAATTATATCCTGCCAGATCACAACCCTCGATTTCTTTCAAGAGGTTTTTAGCAATTGAAGCGAAGGTCGGGGCGTCTTTCACATCTTCATCCTTTATTCCATGAATTGCAGTAGATTTTGGTGGAATAGGTATAGTAGGATTGATCAAAAAAGTTTTGACAGTTTCAACCCCGTTTAAATCCACTTTCAAATATGAGAGTTCAATAATTCGATCAGTAGTAATATTTAATCCTGTCGTTTCCAGATCAAAAAAAACAATTGGATTTTTAAGATTAAGCTTCACTCAAAGTTGTTTTAATTAATTAATTTACCAATTGGACTCTATTAAATAAAAGATCTGTGAAGTTTAGACCCAACGCAAGGTATTCTTTTATAATTATTTACACTCTTTTTCATATGCTATTGAATTTCAATAAAATTCAGTAGAATTGATTTTTCAAGCAGTGGATATTAAATTAAAGCATGTTAATGATACTTCCGCTTCGGTTTTAATTTTTTCGCAGAAGTAAGGAAGAATCTTCGAATTAAGCATTAATCATCATGGGCATAAGAAGCATCAGAACTTCTTCATTTTTATTTTCAGATGAAGAAGGAAGAATTAATCCTGCCCTGGTAGGATCCGACATTTCAAGTCTAACTTCTTGCGTGGATAAATTTGATAGAATCTCAATTAGAAAAGTAGATTTAAAACCTATTTCCATATCATCCCCTTCATACTGACAATTTAGCCGCTCATATGCTGAAATTGAAAAATCAATATCCTGAGCAGAAACCGTAAGTTGATTGCCTTTCAGTTGTAATTTGATCAGGTTTGAAGCCTGATTGGAGAATACCGATACCCTCTTCAGAGAATTATAAAGCTCAAGCCTATCAATGTGTAATTTGTTAGGATTATCTGTGGGGATTACTGAATTATAACTTGGATAATTACCTTCAACAAGTCTGCAAACCAGGGTATAATCAGTTAAAAGAAAAGATGCATTCTTACTATCAAATTCAATCACAACAGGACTTTCCTGTTTAGGAAGAATATTTTTTAATAGGGATGCTGGTTTTTTTGGAAGGATAAAAGAGGAAGCTCCCTCGGTTTTGCCATCAATGCGTTTGTAACGAACGAGTTTATGTGCATCTGATGCAACAAATGTGAGATCTTCTGCAGAAATTTCAAAGAAAATACCATTCATCACAGGACGCAGTTCATCATCGGCAGTAGCAAATAGCGTTTTAATAATTCCGCTATAAAGGACTTCTGAGTCAATTTCAATGCTTACTTTCTGATCCTCTTTAATTCGGGGCATTTGAGGAAATTCATCTCCGTTCTGGCCCATAATAGTAAATTGTCCGTTTTCTGAATTTATAATTACATTATGCGTATTCACATTTATCTCAAAAGTCAAAGGTTGATCTGAAAACTCTTTAAGTGTATCAGTCAAGATCCTGGCAGGGATCGCAACCATTCCGGATTTGCTCGCATTTTCAATGTGAATCCTGGTTATTAGGGTTGACTCCAGATCCGAAGCAGTGATTTCAAGATCATTTCCTGCAAGGGAGAACAAGAAGTTGTCCAGAATTGGAAGTGTATTCTTCGTACTGATCACACGACTTATAGATTGCAGGTGACCAAGTAACTCGGTACTAGAAATGACAA
>CAZKMG010000136.1:0-9268 GCA_964553465.1 uncultured Bacteroidaceae bacterium | reverse complement strand
GGTGAAATCATTCGCTGACACTGCTACTCTTCTTCCATTTATTTTGCCGAAGCCTATCACTATATTTGCTGCCCATAATTCCTGAATTTCAAGAAATTGAGAACCGTCTACGATACATTTGACGACATCCCTGACATCATATGGGAGACGTGGATCATCAGGGACAATCCGTGTAATATTAAATGATCTCTTTGGAGGAATGATCTTAACTTTTTGAGATTTTTCAGTATTGCTCCAAGGAAGATAGAAAAGAAGATCTTTTATCTGCATAAAACATTCCTCCTCTGTCATAGCAAAAAAATGAGAATTTCCGGAAATTTCACTATGCACCCTGGCTCCACCTAACTCTTCCATTGAAATCTCTTCACCCAGTACAGTTTTTATAACTTCAGGCCCGGTAATAAACATTTTCGAAATTTTATCGACAACAAATACGAAGTCAGTCAGTGCAGGTGAATATACTGCACCTCCTGCACAGGGTCCAAGAATCACGGAAATCTGAGGAATTACACCAGATGCAAGAGTATTCCTAAAAAATATTTCACCATATCCTGCCAAAGAGTTAACTCCTTCCTGTATTCGAGCTCCCCCTGAATCATTAATCCCAATTAAAGGCATCCTCATTTTAAGAGAATGATCCATAATCTTTGTAATTTTTCTTGCATGCATAGAACCAAGGGATCCTCCAGCTACAGTAAAATCCTGCGCAAAAATACAAACCGGTTTGAAATTGATGGTCCCTGTTCCAATAATTACCCCATCTCCATGCAAGGTCTTTTTATCCATATCAAAATCACGTGCATCATGCTCCACAAAAAGATCGTATTCATTAAAAGAGTTTTCATCCAAAAGTGATATTATTCTTTCCCGTGCAGTAAGCTTTCCCATAGCAGCCTGTTTCTGAATCGCTTGTTCACCTCCACCCTGAATCACTTCATTTCGTCGCTTCTTAAATTCAAGAATTTTTTTACTTTCTGGCATAAATCATTGAATTGGTTACACTTAGAACAATGGCCGAGCAAAAGCCCGACCATTGTTTGAATTTATAAAAATACAAGATTAATAAATCCCGACTAGGAAACAAAATAACATATAAAATTTATCTGTAAAATAATATTAAGTTATTGATTTAATTAAAGTTAAATATTATCATCTATAATCAGATGTTTATAAGTTTTTTTTTGAATTTCAGAATAAAATTATTAATAGTTATTTAATTGATTACTCTGTCAATATTTTATTTTGAAGAATAATGGTACATTATTAGGCCGATAAAAGTAAAGATAATATTAGGCAGCCAGACGGCCAAGGCAGGTGGGAGACTACCTCCAATAGAAAATTGAGCTGAAAACTGCATGAACAGGATATAGCTAAAACTTATAATTAATCCAGCTCCAAGCTGAACCCCAATACCTCCTCTGACTTTTCGATATGAGACAGTTAATCCGATCAATGTAAGAATGAGTGTGGAAAAAGGGAATGAAATACGTTTATACTGCTCGATTTGGTAAGCGGTAAGGTTTGTTTCACCCTGCATACGGGAAATCCTGATAAATTGCTTCAGGTCTTTAAGACTCATAGATTCCACCACATTTAACCGGCGATTAAAATCATCTGGTGACATATTCAGGGTAGTGTCTTTAATATCTCCCTCTGTAATCTTTTCAAATAATCCATTAATCTTTCTCTCATAATAGTTACTTATACTCCATTTGTTGGTCGAAGTATCAAATAGTATTCTTGCACCCATCAATTTATATACAAGTTTACCATTTTCAAATTTTTCCAAAGAAAAGTCATATCCCATTAAACTCGTTGTGCTATATGAATTCATGTATACGAAAACACCTGGCTCTATTTGCCTGTGAATATTTACTCTATTATAACTTAAAGGTTGTTTATGAATATATTTCTCTTCGAAATCAAGTCGGACTTTATTTGAATGGGGAATCACGTAATTGCTTAACAAATATGAGAAAATAGCAATAATCGTAGCGGATATCAGATATGGCAGCATTAATCTTCTTAAACTTACCCCACTGCTTAAAATGGCGATGATTTCTGTATTATACGCCATTTTTGAAGTAAAAAAGATAACTGAAATAAAAGTAAACAGATAACTAAAAAGGACCGCGAAATAAGGAATAAAATTAAAATAATAGTCTAGTATCACTTCCCTTATCGGTGCTTTGGTTTCAATGAAATCATCAAGCTTTTCAGCAAGATCGAATATGACTGCAATAGATATGATTATCAGAATAGAAAAGACAAACGTACCCAAGAATTTCCTGATGATATAAAAATCTAAGATTTTTAAGCCAAAAATTTTTATAATCTTGTGGCTAATTTTTTCACCATTTTTGTTTTCCATGTACTGAATTCTCCTGATCTTATCTTTTCACCAGCTTCTTTCACCAGCCAAAAATAAAATGCTAAGTTATGAATACTTGCGATTTGTGCACCAAGAATTTCATTTGATATAATTAAATGTCGCAGGTAAGCACGTGAGTATAAATGATCAACAAATGATGTCCCTGATAAATCAACGGGGTTGAAATCATTCTTCCATTTTTCATTTTTAATATTAATTATACCATTTATAGTAAAGAGCATACCGTTTCTTCCATTTCTTGTAGGCATAACACAGTCAAACATATCAATCCCAAGTGCAATTGATTCAAGTATATTAGAAGGAGTCCCCACTCCCATCAAGTATCTTGGCTTATCTTCGGGAAGTATCCTGGTTACTACTTCGGTCATCGCATACATTTCTTCCGCAGACTCTCCCACTGATAAACCCCCAATGGCATTCCCATCCATTTTCAGGGATGCGATTTTTTCTGCTGACTCTCTCCGCAGATCTTTAAAGATACTGCCTTGAACAATTGGAAAAAAAGATTGTGGATATCCATATAAACTTACTGTTTCCAAATATCTTAATATCCCGCGATCCAGCCAGAGATGAGTAAGGTCAAGTGACTCCTTTGCATAACTGTAATCGCAGGGAAAAGGAGTACATTCATCCAGTGCCATCATAATGTCTGCTCCGATTATACGCTGGATATCTACAACAGATTCAGGAGAAAAAACATGACTGGAACCATCAATATGGGATTGGAAAATTACTCCATCTTTGGATAAACTGCGTTTATCTGATAGGCTAAAAACCTGATAACCACCACTATCTGTAAGGATTGCCCTGTCCCAATTCATGAATTTATGCAATCCGCCTGCTTGTCTGAGGATACTCATACCCGGACGAAGGTAAAGATGGTAGGTATTCCCAAGGATAATTGTAGCATTAAGATCTTCTGATAGTTCCCTTTGATGAATTCCTTTAACTGTTCCTGCAGTTCCAACAGGCATAAATACAGGGGTTTGAATACGCCCATGTTCAGTTATCATCTCTCCCGTTCTCGCACATGATCCTTTATCTTTGTGCAATAAATTGAATTTCATATTCCTAATATCTGCCGCAAAGATAATATTATGTGAATAAATAGTGCGTTTCTGTTTATAATCCCATTTGGTTCATTAAGAAATCTTTCATAAAATTACCAAGCTTAAATTATCCCCAATTGGAAAACTTTTTTTATGGTCAGAAAATACTGACAATAGTATGTTTTGTACTATTTCTCCTGACTTTTTTTATTCAACTCTTCTTCTATTTATATTATTTCAGAAAAGCTTTCCTTAAAAAAGAAAGCATTTATTCGAAAAAAAGGTCAGTTAAAGATCCCGTATCTGTTATTATTTGTGCAAGAAATGAAGCCGAAAACCTGAAAAAAAATCTCCCCCTTATTCTTGAACAGGACTATAAGAATTATGAGGTCATTGTTGTTGATGACCGATCTGAAGATGAAACCGAGGAATATTTAAAAGAAATTGCAACTAAATATTCTCATTTAAGAGTCTCGAAAGTAAAAATAGATCCAAAATTCACTCATGGCAAAAAACTTGCGCTGATGCTTGGTATAAAAGCTTCAGCCCATGAGTGGTTATTATTAACAGATGCTGACTGCTTTCCTGCCAGTAAGAATTGGTTATCACATATGCAAAAGAATTTTAATAAAAATACTGAAATTGTCATAGGATATGGTGGTTATATCAGGGAGCCGGGACTCCTAAACCTCATTATACGATTTGAAACTGTCTATACTGCAATGTCTTATTTTGGAATGGCTCAAGCTGGTTGGCCTTATATGGGTGTTGGAAGAAATCTGGCTTATCGCAAAAGTCTTTTTTTTAAGAATAAAGGATTTGCAACTCATACCAGCCTTAAATCAGGTGATGATGACCTTTTTGTAAATGAAACGGCAAATCATAATAACATTGCCATTGAGATGCATCCAGATAGTTTCACATGGTCAGTATCCAAAAAAAGTTTTTTAGACTGGTATCGCCAAAGGAAAAGGCATCTGACTTCAGGATTAAGGTACAAACCGGGTTCAAAAAACCGACTAATTTTTGAATACCTCAGCCGGATGATATTTCTGGTGACATTTATAATTCTCCTTGTCAAATCATCATTTCCTTATTTAGTAATCGGATTATTGTTATTCTTGTATTTAATTAAAGGAATAATTTTTAAAATTGTTTTTACGCGTTTGAATGAAAGATATTTATTTATACCTTCGCTGGTTCTGGAGCCGATAATCCCACTTTTTTATAGTTTTCTTCATTTTAGAAACTTTATTGAAAGGAATCGTACCCCATGGAAATAAACCCTAACCTTTCAGAAAAAGCACAATTAGATATTAAGCTTGTTGAACTTGCCAGGAACGGCAATCAAAAAGCTTATGCTGACCTGATGGAACGGTATAGGGACGCTTTGTATTATATGCTTTTAAAAATGGTAAATAACGCAATTGATGCAGAAGACCTGACCATCGAAGCATTTGGAAAAGCATTTAAAAACATCATGCTTTATACTCCTAATTATGCATTCAGTACCTGGTTATTTAAAATTGCCATAAATAATTGCATTGACTTTATCCGCAAGAAACGCGGAAATTTAATATCTCTTGATCATGCAATGGATGAAGGTGATTCACTTTTACCCTCTGCAAATATACATTCTGATTCGCTTGATCCTGAGGCAAATATGATAAATCAGCAAAAAATTTTATTATTACGAGAAGTAGTGACAAGATTAAAACCAAGGTACAGAAATCTGGTCGAATTGAGATATTTCAAGGAATACTCATACGAAGAAATAGCGACTGAACTCAATCTCCCGATTGGAACTGTAAAAGCCCAGCTATTCAGGGCGAGAGAACTTCTTTTTAATATTCTTAAAAATATCAATAAGACTCTGTAATACATTACATGGAGTTAATTCATAAATATTTTCCTGAGCTTTCAGAAAAACAAATTTTCCAGTTTTCTTCGCTGGAAAATTTATATCGTGATTGGAATACCAAGATTAATTTAATCTCGAGGCAAGACATTGAAAACCTGTATTTAAAACACGTCCTTCACTCACTATCACTTTCTAAAATAATCAGTTTTGTACCCGGTACAAGAGTACTCGATGTAGGTACGGGAGGCGGCTTTCCTGGAATTCCACTTGCTATTCTATTCCCCTCCACTCAATTCATTCTGAACGATTCAATTGGCAAGAAAATTAAAGTCGTTAATGAAATTATTCAGGCTATCGACTTGAATAATTCATTCTGTTTATATTCTCGTGCTGAACTGATTTATGAGCAGTTTGACTTTGTGGTTAGCAGGGCGGTTTCTTCTTTCCCGGTATTTTATTCTTGGGTACATGATAAAATTCTACCCACTCATAAAAATTTATTGAAAAACGGAATTCTATACCTGAAAGGAGGTAATATTAGTGAAGAGATTAAGGATTTTAAAAAAGATATTCGTCTTTTCCATTTAAAAGATTTTTTTAACGAGGAGTATTTTGAAACAAAACTGGTTGTATACCTTCCTCTATAATTCAAATTACTGATGACAATAACCTGTATAAATTTTCCAGGTTAAAATCCCTTTGAATATTTTTAATTTTCTTTTTGTTAGTCACAAAAAAACTTATCTTTGCAGTCCAAAATTTACAATAGCCATTTGGATAAATATCTAATCTCATGAAAAGAACATTTCAACCTTCAAACAGGAAAAGAAAGAATAAACACGGATTTAGGGAAAGAATGTCCACTGCAAATGGGAGAAGAGTTCTATCTACCCGAAGAGCAAAAGGAAGGAAGAAATTATCTGTGTCGGATGAGCCGAAACACAAAGCTTAATATAACTTATTTTGCATAACGAACTATTTAACATGTAGTTCGTTTTTTATTTCTTCTATTTTCAAGAATAATATCTTTTATTTAATAATCATGTTGAAACTATCCGTTTTAATGAATCATTATCTTTCCTAGGAAAGAAGAAGTCCCAATAATTGAAGGTTTATAAACCATTGTAGCAAGATTGAAAATTTAATAAACTTCTAACAACATTCTTGAGAAAACCGTAAAGCTTTCCTCCGTTAATCATAATCCGGCCTATTGTGTTGCTAAGCACTGAAATTACTCTAATATCATTAAACTCAGATCTTAGTTATCCCAGAAAAAAATCATTTGAAATAATACCTTTTTTTTATAATTCCCGTTGATATAATGCATTTAATTATCTTTGCCCATTATATCTCAAGCTTAAGCATAATGGATTTTCTAAATTTCCTAATTACAAAACTCTTTCTGAAAAACTTGCTAATTGCCATGGGTATTGGACTCCTGCTCATACTTAGTTCTTTTCTCTGGTTAAAGATTTATACTCATCATGGCCAGGCCCTGACTGTTCCGGATTTGACTGGATTAAATCCTGAAGAAGCACAGATTATTGTACAATCAAAAAAACTAAAATTTTCGGTAACTGATTCAGTATTTTACAAAGAGCTACCCCGGGGTACAATTGTTAAGCAGAATCCAGAACCCGGTTCAAGAGTGAAAGAATACAGGACAATTTATATTACCTTAAATGCCTTAAATCCGGAAAAGGTAATTATGCCTACACTTACTGGAGTTTCACTCAGACAGGCACGTGTCATCCTGGAAACTTATGGGCTGAACCTTGGAAAAATATCCTATAAAAATGATATAGCTGTAAATAATGTAATGCAACAATTATATAATGGAACCGTCATTGAACCTGGAGAGATGATTATTAAAGGCTCATCGGTTGATCTGATCCTTGGGAAAGGACTGAGTAATGAAACCACAATAGTACCAAATCTTATCGGAGAACATATAAATGAAGCTAAAAGTCTCCTAGCTGACAGGTATTTAAATATCGGGGCAATTATTTATGATAATACTTTACTTACCGGTGAAGATACAGTGTTTGCTTTTATCTACCGACAATACCCCGGTTTTGAAAAAGAGAACCTTCTTCAGTTGGGATCTAATGTAGATATATGGCTAACTATTGATTCGACGAAGATGCCTCATGCTGATACTCTTAACATTGATAATCTGCTGAATGAAAAGAAGCTTTAAAATATTAATAAGTTTTTACCTTTTTTCCTTTCCACTCTTTATTTTTGGTCAGGAAATATTGACTGGACTCCAGGATAATACTGTTGCATATACTTTTTATAAAAACTTTCAAAGTCTAAAAAAATCAGGGGAATCTGATACTATTTCACTTCCTTTCATAGATGATTTTTCTGATTCCAATGTAATTCCCAATCCTTCATTGTGGGAAGATAAAGACGCATATATAAATAATACTTATCCGATTTTTCCTATTTCTGCAGGTGTTGCAACTCTTGATGCTCTTGATTATCAAGGTTCGCTTTACACTAATGCAAACACTGTTTCCTTTGAGGCCGACCATCTTACATCTAATCCGATTAACCTCGCATTAAATCCTGCTGACAGCATTTATTTCAGTTTCTTTTATCAACCTGGAGGTCTTGGCGAAGATCCGGAATCAGGGGATTCCTTATTACTTGACTTTTACCTGGTTGATACTGGTAAATGGCAGAATATTTGGTCAACACCTGGAAATTCAAACCAAAAAGATTTTAAACGAGTAATGATCAGTATAATAAATCCAGAATATTTAAAAAAAGGATTTCGCTTCCGGTTCAGAAATTACGCAAGCCTTTTCCAGAATGATCAAAGTCCAGATCTCAGGTCAAATTGCGATCACTGGAATATCGATTATATAAAACTTGATAAGAACAGATCAATAAACGACACTGTGTTTCGTGATGTAAGCTTCATTGACCCGATGTTATCTCTTCTAAAAGAATATGAAACAGTCCCATGGACTCATTTTGAATCAGCCTTCAAAACACAGCTCAGACCATATGTTCAAACAGTTATCATGAACCATGACAGTATTTCCAGGAATATTAAAACATCTCTTGAAGTTAAAAATCCTCATACTGGAGTGAAAATTACAACTCCAGTTACCTCAAATGATCTGTCAAGTGGGGATAGCGTTCATTTTTTATTTTCTTATGATTATCCATTTAATTTTAATATTGGAGATTCTGCAACTTTCCAGGTTAAAGCAATCCTTGGAACAGATGCTTTCGATTATAAGAAAAATGATACATTAATATATCATCAATATTTTAAGGATTATTATGGCTTAGATGATGGTTCAGCTGAAGCTGGATATGGACTTAGAGGTGATGGAACTAAGAACTCTTCCGTTGCCGTGAAATTTAATTCGTTTATAAAGGATAGCCTGAAAGCTGTTGATTTCTATTTTAACCATACTTTCAACTCTATTAATCAGGATTATTACTTTTATCTTAATGTCTGGGGAAACAATAATGGTAAGCCCGGAACGCTTCTGGTCAGCCAGATTGGGATGCGACCTATATATTCAGATAGCCTGAACAAATATGTCAGATATTATCTGGATACTCCTATTGAGCTTTCTGGTGAATTTTATGTGGGCTGGCAAAAAACTGTTGATAAACTTGAAAATATTGGTTTTGATAAAAACAGGATTAATAATCTGAGAAATTTTTATACCGAAAACGGAGAATGGAAAAACTCTGCCTTTCCGGGATCAATTATGATACGGCCTGTTTTCGGTAAGAAAAATTTAGTTAGCATTTTAGAACCTGTTTCCCTTAAAAATAATACCATCTTTGTTTATCCAAATCCAGCAAATACGTATATTATAATTCCGTATCTGAATAACTCAAAAGGGAAGGATCTTTCAGTTGTTCTTTATGACCTGCGAGGCAGACAGATTCGTTCAATTAATCCAGGCGAAAGTAACATATATACAGGAGATC
>CAZKMG010000135.1:0-9314 GCA_964553465.1 uncultured Bacteroidaceae bacterium | reverse complement strand
TACAAATTACCAATTTTCTGATTAACCTACCGCAGTATAGCGGTTTAGTTCAACTCCTGTATATACCTCAAATCTGTTCCGCTCTCTAATAAATGCGTTGCATATGAATGCCGAAGCCAGTGAAGTGTTACCGGCTTCCTTATTCCCGCTTTTATACAGGCATTAATCAATACTTTGGCCAGACTCTCAGGCGAATAAGGAGATCCTCTTTTCTGACCTTCAAATAACCAGACCACCGGTTTGTACAATTTGTAATACTCCCTCAACAAAACTAAGATTTTTACCCCAAGCGGTATTATCCTGTCCCTTTTCCCCTTCGAAAGGTTTATCATCAGTAATCCTCTTTTACTGTCTATGTCAGATATCCTGAGATTGATCAGTTCACTCCTTCTTAATCCACAGGCATATAACAAACTTAACATAGTCCTGTGCTTCAGGTTTACAGGTGATTCAATAATAAGTTTTACCTCTTCCCGGCTTAGCACATTGGGCAATTTATGCTCCCTCCTTGGCCTTTCAAATTTTTCAATATCAAACTTTGCCTTAAATACTTGCCCAAAAAATAACTTTGCTGCATTAACTACCTGATTCTGATATGTGTAACTTAACTTCCTGGGAATGATAAATCCGTTTACAAAATTTACCATATCATCTTCTGTTATTTCTTCTGCCTTTTTAGGATATAAAAAAGCTAAGAAGTTCTTTAAGGAAGCTGTATATGAGCTGATTGTAGATGGGCTGTAACGCTTATGCTCCATCCATTGCCTGAAGATTTCGATGTAATCCAGGTTTGCCTTATCCAGTTTTATGCTTATCGGCAACAATTCTTTTTTACCCTCCATCCTATCTGAAGTCATTTGCTTCATACCGGAATAATCTAAAAAAGTTTTTCCCCTGAATATACTGAAAAGTCGGGATAACTGATCTTTTCGGTCAGGAATATGCCAGCATTGCAGTGTCCTGCTCCACTTCGTATCTTCAATTTGCCTTATCATTTTTATAAGCTCTGGATCGTAGGTAAAATATAACAATAAACGTGTCTCCCCACGGTAGAAGCTGCGCTTGATTGTTATCGTTTTTTTCATACTGAAAATTATTACCTGGTTATTGTGAATCATCTCCATCGTTAAACAAGACTTGTTATACCGCAATTTTGATGATTTCAGATTTCGATTTTTTTAGTCCTCTCTTGTTAAACTGATTCTTTCCATTAGTTCCTCTCCTGTCAGTATGTTATATTTTTTAAATCCCCTGAATCTGTAATCTCAAATCCGTAATCCGAATTAACATTTTACCTTTTTTTTACTGGTTTTTTGGCAAACCATGGAAGATTGCCTGTTTTAAATGATCATCATATGCTTTAATGTAATGAGAATTGAAATCTCAGCAAATAGAAATGTATTTAATTGAAATGTTTAACAAAAAAAGGCCACTCCTGCTGGAGTGACCTTTTTGAAGGATATATAAGATTTGAATGATTACATCATTCCACCCATTCCGGGTCCGCCACCTTGAGGCATCGGAGCTTCTTTCTGGGGTTCGTCAACAAGAACACATTCGGTCATCAGAAACATACCTGCAATAGAGGCTGCATTTTCAAGGGCAATTCGGGCAACTTTGACAGGATCAATAACACCTGTCTCCATGAGGTTTTCATACTTTTCAGTACGTGCGTTGAAACCAAAATCTCCTTTCCCCTCCTTAATTTTCTGAACGACGATTGAACCCTCAATTCCAGCATTCTCAACTATCAATCGAAGAGGCTCTTCAAGCGCACGCTTGATGATAAGAATACCAGTATCCTCGTCTTCATTATCTCCTTTTAGTTTGTCGAGAGCAGGTAGTGCCCGTAAATAAGCAACCCCTCCTCCAGGAATGATTCCTTCCTCAACTGCTGCACGTGTTGCACTCAGAGCATCTTCCACACGGGCTTTCTTTTCTTTCATCTCAATTTCGGAAGCAGCACCTACATAAAGAACTGCTACTCCTCCTGCAAGTTTAGCAAGCCTTTCCTGTAATTTCTCTCTGTCATAGTCAGATGTAGTATTTTCTATCTGTTTCTTGATCTGGCCAACTCTTGCTTCAATGTTGCTCTTCTCACCTGAACCATTAACGATTGTAGTATTATCTTTATCGATAGTGATCTTTTCAGCACTACCAAGCATGTCAAGTGTAGCACCTTCCAGTTTCAATCCTTTTTCTTCAGAAATTACCGTTCCACCTGTAAGAATAGCTATGTCTTCAAGCATCTCTTTTCTCCTGTCACCAAATCCGGGAGCTTTAACTGCAGCTATACGCAAAGAGCCTCTAAGCCGGTTAACTACAAGTGTAGCCAGGGCTTCTCCATCTATGTCTTCAGCAATGATCAATAAAGGCTTACCAGTCTGTAAAGCCGATTCTAGAATGGGAAGAAGATCCTTCATGGAGGATATTTTCTTGTCGTGAATCAACACATTCGGAGTCTCAAGAACACATTCCATTTTCTCTGTGTCAGTGACAAAATAAGGGGAGATATATCCACGGTCAAACTGCATTCCTTCAACAACTTCAACATAGGTGTCAGAAGTTTTAGCCTCTTCAACCGTTATAACTCCTTCTCTCTTTACTTTTGCCATCGCTTCGGCAATGAGCGTGCCTATAGCAACATCATTGTTGGCTGATATACTCGCAACCTGTTCAATTTTTTTGTAGTCGTCACCAATAGTTTTTGATTGTGCATGAAGGCTTTTTACAACAGCTTCAACAGCTTTGTCAATCCCTCTTTTAAGATCCATTGGATTAGCACCGGCTGTAACGTTTTTTAATCCTACATTTACGATCGATTGTGCAAGCACTGTTGCAGTAGTGGTTCCGTCACCTGCATCATCGGCAGTCTTGGAGGCAACTTCTTTTACAAGATGTGCACCAACATTTTCGAAATGATCGGAAAGTTCAATTTCTTTTGCGACAGTAACACCATCTTTGGTAACCTGCGGTGCACCAAATTTTTTCTCAAGAATAACGTTTCTACCTTTAGGTCCAAGGGTTACTTTTACAGCATTTGCGAGAGCATCAATCCCTTTCTTAAGCTGATCGCGAGCTTCAATGTTAAATTTAATTTCTTTTGCCATTTTTATTTGATTTTAATGTATTTACAAAAATTTTTATTAAACAATAGCAAGGATGTCAGATTGCTTCATGATCAGGTAATCTTTACCATCTACTGAGATCTCAGTACCGGAATACTTACCATACAAAACAACATCACCTTTCTTAACTTCCATCTTTTCATCGGTGGTGCCGGGCCCAACTGCGATAACAGTACCTTTTTGTGGTTTTTCTTTTGCAGTATCCGGAATGATTATACCGCTTGCAGTTTTCTCTTCAGCCTGCATAGGCTCAATCAGAACTCTGTCAGCTAATGGTTTTATTTTTACATCTGCCATTTTTTTGATTTTTAAATTAGGTTAGACATTTTTAATTATTTCGGATCAGATGAAACATATTCCATGCCAAACGAAATACCCTCTGTTTATTCAGCTTAATTCGGACAAAATAGCATTTGAATTCACTGTTTCTATTTTTGTTACAATCACTAAATCCATTCTTAATTTTCAGAATTATAAATATTTACGCTGAATTTGCTGAGAAAAAAAAGAGTGTCAGTAATGTATGACATACTGACACTCAGTTTTATTTCTATTTCAATTACTTTGAAATTCCTTTAATTATTTTGGTCATTCGCAGGGGTTGAAGCAGGTTCCGGAAGATTAATTACATTGTTCTCCGGATTGTTAAGCAGAGAATTATCAAACTGGCCTTCAATTCTGGCTTTTTCCACATCTGTATTTTTTGGAAGAACCCATGTGGCAAGCAGACTTAATAATAAAAGGCCTGCAGCCAAAGTCCATGTGGCCTTTTCAAGAAAATCGGTAGTTTTCCTTACTCCCATGTATTGATTCGAAGCGCTGAAATTCGATGCAAGTCCTCCGCCTTTAGAATTCTGAACAAGGACAATCAAAATCAGCAACGCACAGATAATGATCAGTAAAATCACAAAAACAGTAAACATATCATTTTATTATTTAGTAATTATTTTCTTTATTTCTTCAATTTGCGACGCAAAGTAACTACTTTTTTCCGGATATTTCAAAATCAATTTCTCATAAGCATAAATTGCTTTACTGTAAAGACCCTGTTGAATATATATTTTGGCAAGTGTTGAGGTTATGAAATCTTCATTCTCCTCAATACTGCTTCTGGATATATCTCCTTTTATGTTAGTATCTTTATCTGGTTTTATGCTTCCATGCCCCTCGGCAATAAACCTCTCAATCAGCCCCGAATTTTCCTTTGTTTCTATTTCTTCCTTACTCTGTACCTCAAGCTCCCTGATCCAGGTTAAAAAGGACAAATCTGAACCTTCCGCCAGCCTTTCTTTATCAACTTTCGATCCTTTTATTTCAGTATGCTCCGTAAACTTACTATCTCCGTTTGGCTCATGTTTAACCTCCGTCGCATTCTTTTTTGAGTAGGAAAAATCCAGTAGTTCAGCCTCTTCTCCCATATCTCCAGGTTCAAAATTATCTTCAAGGGTATCAGAGTCTGAGATGAGGTCTTCTTCCCGGGCAATAATTATTTGATCACTATTCAGGGTGGGGGATGAATATTTTACTTTCCCTTCAGATCCGCCAACTGAAAAACGTTTTGCTAATTTGTTTAAATCCTCCTGCAGAAGGGAGTGTAAGTGGCTACGGTCGGTGATATGAATTATATTTTCCTTAAGCAGAGTTGTAAATTCAGGATCAGACCGGTTTTTAGCTATGAGCAGTTCAATAATTCTGACTAGTGAAAAGTATGGATAGCGGGCAACAATTTCCCGGATCTCCTGTACGGTGAACCGTCCGAATACCTCAGGATCGCTGAAAATATCATTAATTATTGATGTATGCATTCTATTTTCCTTTACCAGTTAACAAATGCCTTATTGAAAATATCCTCAACCATAGCTTCAACAATCAAATTAATGAGATTATCTTCAACAGACGAAAGATTCTGTGAACTAGGATAATCTTCAAATCTCGAAAAACCTTGATCAAAGCTGAGCTCTGGATTGACCGTATTGGTGTATTTCACTTTTATCGAAATAGTAAACCTGTTCAACGCAGCAGTTTCCTGGCCGGTAATTGCTGTTGGACGGGTTTCATAGTTGGTAATATCCCCTGAAAACTCTACATCTGCAAAGCCGTTGATCAACTTCAGGCTGGTCTGGCTTTGTATTTTATCTTTCAACGCATCTGTAAGAATCTGACTTAGACGTGCCTGAACAAGAGGAGCACGGTTGTTAAAGTTCTGGACAGAAAATGTCGTAATTCTTGAATCAATCGTGGCTCCTTTGAATGAATAACTTACCTTGCATGATTCCAGTAGGGATAAACCATTGAAGAAGATGCAAATGATTATTATTCTGAAGAATTTTCTTATATAGACCATTGCTTATTCAATGTTAAATTCTTTGATTTTACGATACAAAGTACGTTCTGATATACCAAGATCCTGGGCTGCATATTTACGTTTGCCACTATGTTTTTCAAGAGCTTTACGTATCATCTCAATTTCTTTGTCTGAAAGCGAAAGGGATTCTTCATGAATTTCTTCAGTATCCTGGATATCCGGGTCTTCTTCCTTAGAAAAGGCAAACGATTTAATTGTTTCTTCATGATCCAAATCCGAATCAGAAGTGTAAAGTTTTTTAATAATGCGGGCATTACTTTCTTTTAATTCCCTGTTATCTGTACCTTTTTGCATCAGATCAAGCACAAGTTTCTTCAAATTCCCCATATCATTTTTCATGTCGAATAAAATCTTATACAGGATCTCCCTCTCTGATGCAAATGTGTCGTGGTCAATCACTTTATTTATTAATGCCGGGAGCTTGGAGCGATTGTAATCTGGAAGATATTTAAGGAGTTTTTCAGCATCAATGACCCGTTCCTGCTCTATGATCGAAATCTGTTCGGTTACATTTTTTAATTGTCTTATGTTTCCGGGCCATTCATATGTTTGAAGTGCCCTGATGGAGTCTTCTGTCAGAGTGATCGGAGGCATCCGGTAACGCTCGGCAAAATCCAAAGCAAATTTACGGAATAAGAGGTATATATCCTCACCCCTTTTTCTGAGTGAAGGTACAGGGATTGGAACCGTATTGAGTCTGTAATAGAGGTCCTCCCTGAATTTATTGGCAGAAATAGTATCGGTGATATTTACATTGGTCGCTGCAATCACCCGTACATTTGTTTTTTGTACCTTTGAAGATCCAACCCGTAAAAATTCTCCCGACTCAAGAACCCTGAGAAGCCTAACTTGTGTTGATAATGGTAATTCTGCCACTTCATCAAGAAAAATAGTTCCTCCATCTGCAACTTCAAAGTAGCCTTTCCTGGCATCATGGGCACCTGTAAAAGACCCTTTTTCATGCCCGAACAACTCTGAATCAATAGTGCCTTCCGGTATCGCCCCACAGTTAACAGCAATATATGCACCATGCTTTCTAGAGCTGAGAACATGAATGATCTGGGGAAATACTTCCTTACCTGTTCCACTCTCACCGGAAATAAGTACAGAAAGATCTGTTGTAGCAACCTGAACTGCAATATCGATCGCTCGGTTTAATCCCGGGTAGTTTCCAATAATTCCAAACCTCTGCTTTATCTGCTGAATATCCATTACTCAAAAACAAATAGTTAATAAATGAACTGACAAAATAACTTTATAGTATGACAAAATTACAAATTTTATGGACTTTTGATATCATCAATATTCATTAAAAACGAAAATGTCAATTGAAACTAGTTGAATGTTTGTAAAATCAGCACCCGTATTTCCATTGATTTTATTTATATTATTAAAATTTCCGAAGTATATTTGATCCTTTAAAATCTAATTAATTTTTATATGTGTTATTGAAAATCAACATTTTGAATTACTATTGAATTACAATATATTCATTATTAACCATCAAAACCTTTTCGCTATCACATCTTTATGAAAACTCTTGGCATCATCCCGTCACGTTACGCATCCACCCGTTTTCCGGGAAAAGCGCTGGCACTGCTGGGTAATAAACCTGTGATACAGTGGGTATATGAAAGATCAGAATCTGCAGTGGACACATTATGTGTGGCTACGGATGATGAACGGATTTATCATTGTGTAAAAGGTTTTGGGGGTATCCCGGTCATGACTTCACCAGGGCATCTGAGTGGAACCGATCGCTGTGCCGAAGCTCTTGATATTATTGAAAATATTAAGAATCAACACTATGAAGTGGTTGTTAATATTCAGGGTGATGAGCCATTTGTTGATCCTACCCAAATTAACCAATTGGTACAACTTTTTAATGATCCTTTAACCCAAATTGCTACACTTGCTTCAGAAATTTCAAAAATGGATGATATTTTGGATCCAAATATTGCTAAAGTGGTGGTAGATATTCATGACTTTGCTTTAATGTTTAGCCGTTCTCCTTTGCCTTACCTGAGAGGTATAAAAAAGGATGAATGGCTTGCGAAACACAGGTTTTTAAAACATATCGGTGTTTATGCCTTCCTCCCGGGAGTATTACGAAAGATTACCAAACTTCCTCCATCAACACTCGAAAAGGCGGAATCTCTCGAACAACTTAGATGGCTTGAGAATGGTTATCATATTAAGCTTGGAATTTCTTCACTCCAGAATATCGGGATAGATACTCCTGAGGACCTTGAAAAAGCTACAAAACGAATCTGATATTTATCGACATTTGCTATTTATTCCTGCTTTTTAATCTTTCTTCAGATTTTTCGCAAGCTTGTGAGATTAGAACTTTTGTCCTGCAAGTAATAAAACCTGAATAATTGCTATTCATATGTCAACAAAAGAAACAATGGATGATGCTGAAATAAATATCGCGAAGGGAAAGCCAGGTTTATGCAAAATCCTTTTATAAGACCTGCATGATCTTTCATAAACAATCCATGCTATAAAAGTGGTAATGATCAGTATGACAAGTTGGTTTTAGAAATTTGTAAGATGATATAAAGAATTGATGCTCCAATTTGCCTGAGGATTCCAATTCCTGTTATTCTGAATTATGGATTGAATAGACCTAACCCGCCGATCTCACAATATAACTATCCGGAAATGAACTTTATTTGCCCCGATCCGGAATTTATCAATTCAAAGTAATAATAAGTGTATACAGGGAAAATTCATTATTTATCGGCTCAAACTCAAATCCAAGAGGATGATTGGTTATTTTAGCCATTTCAATAAGTCCTAATCCGGCTCCTCCTGTATCTGTGAATTTTCCGTTCATGATGGTTTGTCTGTACAACAATCTGAGTTCGTCAGGAGACCTTGTATTAATCAGCTCGATTTTTTCCCTGAGTTTTGGAATATCAGTTTTCTTAATGGGATTGGTTGTTTTAATAATATATTTTTGTTCCACCTTTTCAATCTTAAAGGTGGGAACATGATTCTTTAATATATATTGATTATCAGTATAATAATCGGTGTACTTATAGACGTTCTCGAGAGCCTCAATCATTACCGAAAGTATTCTTTTATAAATCCTTAATTTAATGCCTTTCTCCACCATCTTGTGTTTGAGAAGGGTGAGGAGTCGGCCTATAGTACTGAATGTAAGATGTCCTTTGAATTCAATAATTGTTTCTGATGCTCCCATTCAAATTTTAAATTGAACCAAAATTATTAATATTATTCAAAATAGCCAGAACATCCCAGTTTATATTAATGATCCCTTTTCATTTATATATCCATAATCCTTCAAAAGAGGCCCTTTTTGATAAGCCATTACCGCCAACCTGTCACATCGTTCGTTTTCCGGATTATTGTTATGTCCTTTTATCCATTGAATTTCTATGTTATGTTTACGATATAATGCCAGAAATGATATCCAAAGATCAGAATTCTTCCTTTTCTTAAAGTGCTTTCGTTCCCATTCATCAATCCATTTTTCATTTACCGGTTCCGAAACATACTTTGAATCGGTGTATATATTTACCCTGGCATCCTTCCATTTAATAGCCTCGAGACCTCTGATAACAGCAAGTAATTCCATCCGGTTATTGGTCGTAAGTTCATAACCTTCGGAAATTTCCTTCCTTCGGTTTCCATAAATCAATACAACACCTATTCCCCCGGGACCAGGATTTCCACTCGCTGCACCATCTGTATAAAGCTGAATTATACCTTTCATGAAGCATTAAAATTAAAAAAATAATTAGGTTTAATGATATCAAAGTAAACAATAAAAATCATAATAGACACCCATC
>CAZKMG010000134.1:1231-9350 GCA_964553465.1 uncultured Bacteroidaceae bacterium | reverse complement strand
ATTGAACATTTCACTCAACTTGTTAATTCAGAGAAAAATATTTCAATCCAACCCCTAAGGGTAAAATATCCTCAGGGAGGAGAAAAACAACTTATTGCTGCACTGCTTGGAAGAGAAGTGCCATCAGGGGGATTACCAATCGATGTGGGTGTAGTTGTATTTAACGTTGGGAGTGTTTTTGCAACATATCAGGCTGTTCAAAAAAATATGCCACTTATTGAAAGGGTAGTTTCTGTCACCGGAAAATACATTCAACATCCTTCTAATTTTATGGTTAGAATTGGAACCCCTATCCAGACCTTAATTGATGCTGCCGGAGGCTTACCAGATAATACTGGAAAAGTAATCAACGGAGGGCCCATGATGGGTAAAGCACTTAATAGTTTAGAAGTGCCTGTAGTTAAAGGAACATCAGGAGTACTGATTATTCCCTCTTCGGAATCAAAGCGTGGCGAGGTTATCAATTGCATCAGATGCGCTAAGTGTATCAGCGCATGTCCCATTGGGCTGGAACCATACCTACTTATGAACCTGGCTGAGAAAGAATTATATGAAAGAGCTGAAAACGAAAAAATCATGGATTGTATTGAATGTGGATCATGTAGCTATATATGTCCGTCAAACCGCCCTCTCCTTGATTATATCCGTCTAGGGAAAAATAAAGCTGGAATTTTAATCAGAAATAGAAAAAAACAGGAAATTTAGGTTGATAATTTTAATGGATTAAGGATTTAATTGATAGAAATTAGGCAACATGACAAATATGATCAATATATAAATTAAAGATAACGAAATTAATATATGAGTATTTTAACCGTATCTCCCTCTCCCCATACTCATAGTCAGGAATCAGTCCCCAACCTGATGTATGGAGTAGTTTTTGCAATGCTTCCAGCGCTGGCAGTTTCAATCTTTTATTTTGGTCTAGGGATGTTTATTGTTACAGGATCTGCAGTTTTATCATGTATCGTTTTTGAATATTTGATTCAGAAATTCGTTCTTAAGGTTCCACTGAGCCATCTCGATGGTTCGGCGGCAGTTACCGGGTTATTGCTGGCATTTTGCCTTCCTTCAAACCTACCTGTCTGGATGGTAATACTAGGAAGCATTGCTGCAATTGGCATCGGTAAGCTTACTTTTGGAGGATTGGGGAATAATCCCTTTAATCCAGCGCTGGTTGGTAGAGTATTCCTGTTTATTTCATTTCCAGCAGCGATGACAAGATACCCTGAGCCTGGACAATGGTTCACTTATCTCGATGCAACAACTGGATCAACTCCTTTGAGTATCCTTAAGGAAAGCGTAGCAAATAATATGAATGTTCCTGAAATATTATCCGAACTGCCTTCCAATCTTGACCTTTTTCTTGGCAAAATGCTTGGATCAGCAGGTGAAGTAGCAGCATTTGCCCTGCTGATCGGATTAATTTTTATGTTATGGAAGAAAATTATCACCTGGCATATTCCTATTACCATTTTATTTACTGTATTTATTTTTACCACATCACTTCATTTTATCAATCCTGAAAAATTCGCTCCTTCTTTATTTCATTTGTTGACCGGAGGCTTAATGCTAGGTGCAATATTCATGGCTACAGACTATGTTACTTCTCCAATGACAAAGAAAGGAATGATTATATATGGAGTAGGGATTGGTGTAATTACTGTTCTTATTCGAACATTCGGAGCTTATCCTGAAGGTGTTCAGTTTGCTATCCTTATCATGAACGGATTTACTCCACTTATCAATAAATTCATTAAACCAAAGCGGTTCGGGGAGGTTATTCATGGCTAAAAAAGAGTCTACATTCGGCAACATGGTTCTCGTACTTTTTATGGTAAGCTTTATATCTGCAGCGGCTCTCGGAATTGTGTATGAAGTTACCAAAGAACCTATAAGGATGGTGGATATTAATAAAAAAAATAATGCGATTCAATCAGTTGTTCCGGATTTTAACAATATCCCTGCCAATGAATATTATAAAGTACCCTCCGACCTTGACAGTCTTACTTTCTATCCTGCAAGGAAAGACAGTATATTGGTAGGAACAGCTGTCGAAACTTATTCTAAGAAAGGTTTTGGTGGACTGATAAGATTAATGGTTGGATTTTCACCAGACGGTACAATTTTAAATATTGCTGTCCTGGAACACAAAGAAACTCCTGGTTTGGGTGATAAGATTGAGAAGGCAAAATCCGGATTCAGTCTCCAGTTTGAAGGCAAAAATCCATCAAGTTTTAAACTGGCAGTGAAGAAAGACAGGGGCGATGTGGATGCAATTACAGCTTCAACCATTAGCTCAAGGGCATTCTGTGATGCCATTCAAAGAGCTTATAACTCTTTTATTCTTAACAGTAAAAAAGAAAATAAAAAATAAGGATATGAACCAGTGGAAAACTTTTACCAACGGCTTCCTTAAAGAGAATCCTACATTTGTTTTGATATTGGGAATGTGCCCAACTTTAGGTACTTCAACCTCAGCAATAAATGGCCTCAGCATGGGACTGGCTACTACTTTTGTCCTTACCATGTCAAATATTGTCGTTTCCATTATAAAAGATTTTATTCCAGACAAAGTGAGAATTCCTTCATTTATTGTAATAATTGCAAGTTTTGTTACTGTTGTAGAACTTGTTATGAAGGCTTTTTTACCTGATATTTTCAATACACTAGGCATATTTATTCCACTAATTGTTGTCAATTGTATTGTTCTGGGACGTGCTGAAGCCTTTGCCTCAAAAAATACAGTACTTAATTCATCCATTGACGGACTCAGTATGGGTCTGGGATTTTCAATGGCACTCTTTCTCTTAGGCAGTATCAGGGAAGCACTAGGTGCCGGGTCTGTGTTAGGATATAAGTTCATTGGCGGAGATGGCATCCTTATTTTTATTCTTGCACCCGGAGCATTTCTCACACTTGGTTACCTGATAATGATTATGAATCAGCTAAAGAAAAAAATATATAACGAAAAATAAAATGGCCATGGAATATGTAATCATTATTATATCCACCATTTTTGTCAGCAACATTGTACTGTCTCAATTTCTTGGAATTTGTCCACTTATGGGAGTTTCCAACAAAGTTGAAACTTCGCTAGGTATGGCTGGTGCTGTTACATTTGTAATGGTCATTGCAACCATTGTAACCTACTTGATCTGGCAATTTATTCTCGTACCTTTTGACATTACCTTTATTCGCACAATCGTCTTTATCCTAGTAATTGCATTCCTTGTACAAATAGTTGAGATTATCCTTAAGAAAGTTAGTCCACCATTATACCAGGCACTTGGAATTTACCTGCCGCTTATCACCACTAACTGTGCGATACTTGGCGTTGCAGTTCTCGCAGTTCAGAATGATTATAATCTAATGGAATCGACTGTATTCGCACTTGGGAATTCACTGGGTTTCGGACTTGCAATGATAATATTTGCCGGTATACGGGAACAACTTGATCTGGTTAATATTCCAAAACCTATGAAAGGAATACCCATTGCATTTATAGTAGTCGGACTCCTAGCTTTGGCATTTATGGGTTTTGCAGGGATTGTCTAAAGACATGATAATATCCCTTGCGATAAACTTTACGTTAATATACGTTAATAATTGAATACTCCCATTTTCTCATTTCCACATTTTCTCATTCTCTCATTATTACCTACATTTATCTGTTCAAGTCCAGAATTTAAATGCTGTCAAAAATTAAACTCATTTTTCATTTAAAAGAGAAATGGATTTTTCTCACGGTTTTGCTGCTTAATATTATTCTTTTATTCAGTCAAAGGTTTATTCCATCAATGGATGGGCCCGCTCATCTATACAATTCAAGAATACTTTTATCTCTCCTGCAAAATAATTCAGGTATACTGAACAATTTTTTTAACCTGCATTCGATCCTTATACCAAACTGGCTAAGCCATTTTCTTCTCGCTGGATTCATTTCCTTTATCCCACCATGGCTCGCGGAAAAAGTTCTTATTATTCTTTATATTTCAGGCCTCTCACTTTCTTTCAGGATATTATTAAAATATCTAAATCCTGATAACCTGGCATATAGCATACTGATTTTTCCATTCATTTATTCTTTCCTGTTTCATCTGGGATTTTACAACTACTGTCTCTCTTTTGTGTTTTTCTTCTATACGATTTTCTACTGGTTAAAAACAAGGTCTTCAACGAGAATTTCCAACATAATTATCCTCTTGTTACTGTTTACATTGACATATTACGCAAATATACTTACCTTTCTTTTCCTTGGAGGGTTCCTAGGAATTATAATCGTTTCAGAGTTTCTTATCATAGATAAACATACAATAGGATTTGCAAATGCTATAAAAAAATCTTTCCGTTCTCTGATTCTTCTTTTTTTTGTTTCATTACCCGGATTAGTATTCCTTTTATTTTTTTATCGCCAGGCCAGTTTCTTTTCTTCTGAACAACGCACTCCGATCATTGAACTTATAAAGTGGATTGATGATGTCAGACCCTTGATAGTTTATAATTATGCATATGAAGAAATCTTCACCGAACAGATCCTTCATATCCTAATTGTCATTATTGCCATTTCACTTTATTTCAGGTTTAAGCAAAAGCCTGTACCCAAGTTTAGTATCAATGATTCCTTTATAATTCCAGCATTTTTTTCACTAATTATGCTCTTCCTTATCCCTTCGGGAAGATTCGCCGGAATGATGTCCGACCGTCTTGCTCTGATGTTTTTTATGATTATGATTGTATATATTTTTGCACAAAAGATACCTGAAAAACTTAAATATTTTACTATCCCTCTCATATTGATAATCCATTTTTCACTTTTACTTTATCACTATAATTCCACTTTGAAGAAATTAAATAAAGACGCAATAATGATAACCCGGACTTCAAGTTTAATTCCGGAAGGATGTATCCTTTTACCTATTGATATGACTGAGAACTGGCTCGAAAATCATTTTTCCAATTACCTTGGAATCGATAAAGATTTAGTAATTCTTGATAATTATGAGGCTTCGGTAGACTGGTTCCCGGTGCGCTGGAATGCTCAGAAAATGCCACAAATCTTGCTGGGTAACCAATCATCAGTAAGCGGTATTTCATGGAGAACAAATAACAAAGCAAGTAACACAAGGCAAATAGATTATATTTTTTTATACGGACAGACAAAATCAATAGAAAAACCTGAATGGCAGGAATTGAATATTATTCTTAAAGATGAATATATTCATTTTTACTCTTCTGAAAATGAATACATCGAAATTTTTAAAAGAAAATAAATATTTACCAGGGTAAAGATCTCCTGTATATATGACAAATAAACAGAAAAAGATAATCAGGAATACAATTTCATATGTAAAATCTTCACTTAAAGATGCTGAGGGAGGTCATGACTGGTGGCATACTTACAGGGTATTAAAGGTTACCAGGGTTATTGCAGCCGAAGAAAAAGCAAACCTGTTTATCTGTGAACTTGGAGCCTTGCTGCATGATATTGCCGATCCCAAGTTTCATGAGGGAGATGAAATAAAAGGATCTATCATCGCAAGTGAATTTCTGAAGGGCCAGGGATTGGATTCTAAAATAATAACTTCTGTTACCGATATTATTAAGAAGATTTCGTATAAAGGAGGAATAGAAAAAGCAATTGGAAATTCCCTTGAATTAAAGGTGGTTCAGGATGCCGACAGGCTTGATGCTATGGGTGCTATTGGCATAGCCAGGGCTTTTCATTTCGGGGGTTTTAGTAAACGTAAAATATATGATCCGGACATTACGCCCAGATCTTATTCTTCAGCGAAAGAATATCGATCTTCTGATTCTCCAACCATTAACCATTTTTATGAAAAGCTTCTGCTATTAAAAGATTTGATGAATACCCCTGCAGGAAAAAAAATGGCCGAAAACCGTCACCGTTTCCTGAAAGATTACTTGCATGAATTTTATGATGAGTGGAATGGTAAGAGATAATTTGAAAATGTAAAAAATGTGAAAATTCTTACAAGCCTGAACTTATTGGAATAATTAAATAACTTGAGATTCCTGCCAAATCAGCACAAATTGCAGATATAATATATAAGATTGTTTTAATTTATTCTTTCTCAGGAACAAATCTTATTTCGGTTAAATCGGCTTTTGAGAAGAAGGTTAATGATACTTTTTGTATCTTTTTACAATTTAGATTATCGATGATGTCATCAAAATTCTTTTCTGAAACTGTATTTACCTTATCATAATAATAATGGTATAAGGCGCTTCCCCAAAACATATTTCTCTTTAGAGCTTCTTCTCTTTCATTTTTCATTGCTGATATAACTTTATTAAGGTCCTCTTCAGAAGGTCCTTGTTTTGTCATTCTTTCAATTTCTTCGTAAATCAGGGATGAAAGCTTTTCTGCATTCTCAGGTTTACAATCAAAATAAACCATAACAGAAGCCTTGGATACTGGGTAATGGCCTATGGTCCCATCACAATAAACACCGTAGGTACCCCCCTCTTTCTCCCTGATTGTCTCTGTATATTTAATCCTTAATATCCTGGAAATAACATCCATGGCGATATAATTAAAGGGCGAATACTTAAATAATTTGTTATAATCGATTAAAACCGTTGTCTTAGGTTCATCCATATTAACAGATATCTCTTTTATGACTTTTCCTTCCGGCCATCTAATTTTATTATCCACCCATTTTTCAGTCCTTATATCATCACTAATGGATCCGATATATTTCTGGACCAGCAATTTAACAGAATCTGGTTTAATATTTCCAACAATAAAAAATATAAAATCGCCTGCATCTTTTATTCGATCGCGATATATTTTTTCAATCTCATCAAGCCTGGCTCTTTTGTAATATTCTGCAGTACCTGATAATTTTATTCTGTTATTGTAATCACCTAAAATGAGAGTGATTGAATCATTTATTATGTTCCCCGGGTCATTATACCGTTTATTTGCAGCCTCAATATTCCTTTTAATAATATTATCAAAGGCTTTAGCATCAAACCTTGGTTTTTCAAAATAAAGATATAATAATTGAAACATGGATTCCAGGTCTTCCGGACTTGAGCTTCCTCTAAAACCTTCACTGCATTCATCCGGATTAAAAAAGAGAGATAAGCTGAAATTCTTGCCTTTCAACTTCTTTTGCAGAGCAATTCCGTCGAAATCTCCGGCTCCAAATAAAGGCAATACATGAGGGATAAGACCAGCAGATTCAAGCAAACTGTCAGGATAAGGTGAAGTCCCTCCCCAGCTAAAGGCTGAGAAACTTATATCATTTTTTTCAAGATCAGAATATTTATAAACAACTTTAGCATTATTCCCCAAAGTCCATTCAATTGCATTAAACGCGTTTAATTGTTTTTCTTTTACAATTGTTGATCCCTTCAAAGAGTCTGAAATGAGCGGTTTACTAACATCTTCATCCTGATAGGGAGTAATTTTCAAAGTCTGGATCCCATCAAGGATATTAAAAAATTTTTCCCTTGAAAGATGGAGAGTTGAATCCTCTTCACTACCAGTTATAACAAATGTACGATTCTTCCCCATAGTCCATTCAAGAACCTTTTTATTTATCATCTCTATCAATATTCCTTCAAGAATAACTTTGTTTTCATTGAATTCGAATTCTTTAGAAGGGATAGGGGTTCCGATCAGGAAGTTCGCCTTATAATCATCAATATATTCTTCATTAAATTTTTCGGATTTATAAGCTTCTTCAATATTTCCAAACATTTCCTTCTTTGCAGTCTCTAATTCGGACTCAGTGAACCCAAAACGTTTAATCCTTTCAATCTCAGTAAGTAAATTTACAAGGGCAATACTTTCTTTGGCTGCATCACAACTTACACTAGAATAAAAAACTTCATACCCTCTGATATATGTGCCATACGCTATTGTTCCTGAAATAAATGGTGGATTTTCTGCCTTTTGCTGGAGTTCAGCTATCCGTGCCCTCATCATGCTGTTAAATAAGGAAATAATAATCATTTTCTTAAGCAGGGATTTATCTTCCTTATATCTCGGTCCGACATCAAACAGAGTATAACTTGAAATAGTAGATCGTGTCACTTCCTTATCAGTGATGACTGTAAAACGGGTACTATCATGATTTGGGACCGT
>CAZKMG010000134.1:0-1221 GCA_964553465.1 uncultured Bacteroidaceae bacterium | reverse complement strand
TTGCCACTTTTAACCTTGGGGATAGGAGAAAAGACCATTTTAACTTTTGCTTCCATCCATTCAGGATCGAAATCTCCTACCACTACAATCGCCTGCATATCTGTACGATACCAATCGTGATATAAATCTCTCATCCGGGTTGGGGCGCCGTGCAAAATAACATCCATTTTACCAATTATATCTCTTTCAGCATATTTTGAACCAGCCAAAAGAAATTCCAGTGTATGGAAATAAACTCTGAGATTCCCGCTTTTGCGGGTTCTGTATTCTTCCGCAATAACTCCTCTCTCCTTCTCAATTTCACTATCTTCAAGACTTATATAATTTGACCAATCGTGAAGTATCAGCAAACAGGTATCTATCAATCCTTGGTCATCAGTTTGGATATCCGATAAATTATAAACTGTCTCATTAAAATTCGTATATGCATTTATTTTTTTACCAAAGGTGATTCCATTGCGCTCCAGGTTATCAATTAAGGATTTACCGGGGAAGTTTTGTGTTCCATTAAAAGCCATGTGTTCGAGAAAATGAGCCATGCCATTCTGATCGTCCTCCTCCATCAGCGCTCCAACATTTTGAATAATATAAAAGCTTGCTCTTTTTTCTGGTTTGCTGTTATGACGAATATAATAAGTAATCCCATTCGACAGTTTTCCGTATCTAAGATCCGGGTCTTTGGGAATAATTTCAGAAGGAAGAGGTTGAGCAATAAGGTTAATAGGGATAATAAAATGAATAAAAAAAATATACGAATAGAAGTATTTCATATAGAAATGTTTAATAATAAAGCATATAAATCTTTCAACCTGAAATATTAAGTTTTTTGAAATAATCCTTGAATGAAAATTCATTAGAAATTAATTCTTCAACCCAAGACTGATAAAGTCCGACAAATGATTTAGTAAGTAGCTTCAATTTTCTTTAATGCCTTTTTAGCTGCAAGTGCAGCTCCAATAATACCAGCATTGTTATGTAGTTGAGCAGGAACCAATGTCGCTCTGACCTTAATATTTTTAAGAATTAGCTCTTCTTTTTTGCTCGCCCCTCCACCAATAATGATCAAATCAGGCCATAACAGGTCCTCCATACGTGTCAGATACGTATTAAAACGTGCTGCCCACTCTGGCCAGCTAAGATGGTCATTTTGCCTGGCGGCATCGGAGGCATACTTTTCTGCATCATCTCCTTTAAGGATGATATGACCCATCTCAAGGTTAG
>CAZKMG010000133.1:0-9373 GCA_964553465.1 uncultured Bacteroidaceae bacterium | reverse complement strand
AATTCTCATGGCTCTTGAGAGTGCACTTACTGCATGCTTAGTAGCAGAATAAGTATTTCCCTTTTCATATACTTCACGACCGGCAATGGAAGAAATATTTATGATATGTCCGGTTTTTCTTTCAACCATGATAGGGCTGATTTCCCTTGTTATATATAGTAATCCCTTTATATTAGTGTCTATCATCCTTTCCCAATCATCTATTTCCCCTTCGTGGATATAATTCAGACCAACAGCAAGGCCAGCATTGTTTACCAAGACATCAATGTTTTTCCATTTATCTGGAAGTGAATGTATAGCGTATTTTACTTCCTCATGCTTCCTGATGTCAAAATTCAAAGTTAACACCTCAGATTCAGATTCAGATTCAATCTGCATCCTTAGTTGACCAAGCCGTTGGTTTCTTCTCCCGGTAATAATAAGATCAAAATTATTTTTGGCGAGCAATATTGCTGTTGATTCACCAATCCCGGCTGTAGCTCCTGTAATGAGTGCGATTTTTTTCATACTTTGTATTTAACGAATAAAGATAATATTTTTAGAACTAAGGTAAATGTTGTGAAAATAATTTTGACTGCAAATTTAAAGTTGCTCAATTTTTTCTCTTTTATATTTGTTCAGGATGGTTCCCTTAGGTTTTCCTGACAATTCATTTCTCTCAAACACATTTGTATTTTTTTTATATTAAATCTATCAATTATACTAATTTAGTGCCCGATTCGTTTAAAATGTAAATTCCGAAAACGCTTGTGAGAAGATTATTCCTCCTTATACCTGCTTTCTTGCTGACTTCATTGGTTATGTCCCAGGTTAAAAAGCCATGGAATATTCCTGGATTAGATGGTAAAACGATACATTTTGGATTTTCAATTGGAATTAATTCAATGGATTACAGAATTAAACGAACCCTCAATACCTATACAACTCCAACTGATACAGGCATATTTATACCAGATGTATCTTCAATTATGCCTCCGGGTTTTCAAGTTCAGGTTGTTTCAGATCTAAGACTTGGAGATAACCTTAACCTAAGGTTTCTTCCAGGTATAACTTTTGGTCAGCGATCTTTGAGTTTTTACAGATTGGCTGACCATTCTAAGGATATTTCCATTGATATGAGTTCCGCCTTCCTTGATTTTCCGCTAAGTTTAAAATATCGTGCCAAACGTTTGAATAATTATCGTCCCTATATCCTTGGAGGATTAAACTATAGGTATAATATGTCTTCAAGGAATGTTGAAGAAATAATTATTCAAACGAAACCTGGCGATTTATATGCAGAAGCGGGAATCGGTATTGATTGGTATCTTCCATTCTTTAAACTTAGCACGGAAATCAAAGTTGGAGTTGGGTTAAGAGATATTTTGATTTATAAAACCAATGATAAACCTCGGTACCTCAATTCTCTTGACGGATTAAGATCATACATTGTTTCTTTTTCTTTTCATTTTGAATAAATTCTTCTTCTGAATTCCGATAGGACAATAGAAACAGCAGAAGCTATATTCAGTGATTCAGAACCTTCTCTTGCTTTTCCAAAAGCAGGTATAGTCAACTTAACATCAAGCGCATGGTATAATTCCCTGGAGATACCCCGGGATTCATTTCCAAATACAACCAGCCCCCTTTCAGACAGCATTTCTTTAAATATATTCTGCCCGCGAAGAAAAGTTCCATAAACCTTATACCCGGGATAATTTTTAAGATTTGAAATTACCTGTTCAGGTTCTTCATAAAATATCTGAGTTTTACATATTGCCCCCATTGACGATTGAATAACTTTTGGATTATAGACATCTACACTTTCTTTAGAACAGAAAATATTTCTGATACTAAACCAATCTGCAGTACGAATGATCGTACCCAGATTCCCGGGATCATGGATATCTTCAAGAAAAACAGATAACTCCGCTGAGATTTTCTTATAATCCGGGAAAGTATTTGGTTTCGCACAAATAAGTATGGCTTTATTTGGGGTAGATAACGAACTTATGCGTTTAAGCTCTTTTGCACTTACTTCAATAACCTCAATTCCTGGATTTATTTTTTTGTAATCAAGATCCTTAAGATACTCACTAATAGCCAAAAGAGTTGTTATCTTTATATTGCATTGTGTAAAGCCTAAAATATCCGTAACAATTTTCTCTCCTTCGGCAAGAAAACTATTATGTAATTCACGGAACTTTTTAATGCGAAGTGAAGAAAAGAATTTTAACTGATTTTGTGTAAGCATTTTTTATATTCATTGCAATACCAAAAATATATATTAGTATTTTCAAGTTAAGTATATTTGAAAAAAATTTGTTCACTAATTCTCGCTAAGTTTTGTTTAAATTAACCCGAAATCTTCTTTCCTGTCCAAAACTTCTTTATTTTTTGGTCGTTTATGTTATGCTTTCCTTCTGCGCCTGCAGCTCGACTAAATACGTTCCTGAAAATAGATATTTGCTTGATAAATATAAGATTAAGGTTGACAAACGAAAAATTAAGGATGAAGAATTCAAATCATATTTAAAACCAAAACCAAATAAAAGAATATTGGGCTTTAAATTTTATTTGTTTATTTATAACCTTTCAAAGAAAGATAAAATAAACTGGTGGAACAGGAGTTTGAGAACGATTGGGGAAGAACCTGTTCTTTATGATATATACCAGAGTGGAAAAACCAGAGATCAACTTGAACTTTTCCTGAAGAATAAAGGATATTATGATGCATTAGTGACGGATTCAGTTATCATTGATAAAAGAAAAGTTAAAGTAATTTATAATATCAAGGAGAATACTCCATATAGGATTGGAGATATCGGCTATTTAATTGAGGATAGTGCACTGGCTAAAATCATTCTTCGCGACACTTTACAGTCTCTCGTAAAAAAAGGTCATATCCTTGATGTGGACGTTCTGGCCTCAGAAAGAGATAGAATAGAAATATTACTCAGAAACCTGGGATATTATAAATTTTCAAAAGACGATTACATATTCTTTGAAGCAGATAGTTCAAAAAGTTCACATTTAGTGAATATTAAGTATATCATTAGAAATTTCAGAGAAGAATCCCCCGACGGCTTAATCACAACAATTCCCCATCCACGTTATCGAATTGGGAAAGTATTTATTAATACTACTTATAAACCCAAGGAGGCGATAAAAAATGACCAATCTTCACTTGTTAAACTCGATACTTTGAGAACCGATGACATTAATATAATATTTTCAGGATCCCCGGGAATAAAATCAAATGTGGTAGTTTCCTCAACCTTTATATTACCTGGGGAATATTTTAACCAGGAAAATGTAATTCTCAGTTACCGGCATTTATCTTCCCTGGAGGTTTACAGGTTAGTAAATATTGAATTTAATGAACGGGAAGGACAAATTGGAGAGAGCGAAAGAGTACTTGATTGTAACATATTACTTACCCCATTTCTTATGCAATCTATTACAGTTGATCCTGAAGTTACAAATTCTTCAGGAAATATAGGGGGGAGATGCAATCTTATTTTCCAACATAGAAACCTGTTTATGGGAGCAGAAAATTTTGATTTCAGATTAAAAGGAGGGATTGAAACTCAGAAAGAAACTGATAATAATAGTTACGGAAACCTAATAGAGCTTGGAGCCGAAACAACATTGAAGATCCCGAAATTTCTTCTTCCGTTCCGGACAGATCAGTTTATCAGGAAATTTAATCCAAAAACATCATTCACACTGGCATATAATTTTCAACAAAGGCCCGAGTATACACGCACGATTGCTAATGTTTCTTTTGGTTATACATGGAAAGGAAACAGGTTCCTCACACATAATATTAATCCCCTGGAGCTGAACTTTGTAAGAATACCTGCAATGTCACAAAGCTTTTCTGAATGGCTTCAGGGAAAATATATTTCTTACAGTTACCAACCACATATGGTTTCTGTTTCAAATTATACTGTTGTTTATAGTAATCAAAGAATTCAAGCTATCAGGGATTTTATCTATATAAGATATAATGCAGAATCAGCCGGAAATATTCTTTACAGCCTATATAATTTAACTGGCCAACCTAAAAATGATGGAGTTTATGAGATATTTAATACCGATTTTGCTCAATATGTCAGAAGTGATATAGATTTCAGATATTATCATATTATTAATAAAGATAACAGTCTCATATACAGGGTATTTGCCGGAGCAGGTTTACCCTATAAAAATTCCACGGCTTTACCATTTGAGAAGAAGTACTTCTCAGGTGGGGCTAACAGTATTAGGGCCTGGCAGGTTAGAGACCTTGGCCCAGGTTCTTATGAAGAGCTAAATCCAGGGCCCTTTCCAAATCAAACTGCTGATATTAAGCTTGAAGTAAATGTTGAATACCGGTTTAAATTATTCTGGTTAATAAAAGGGGCCCTATTTATTGACGCAGGAAATATTTGGGCAATAAATAACAAAGATGAACGAACTGGTGCACTTTTTAAATTTGATAAGTTTTATAAGGATATTGCTGTTGGTACTGGATTTGGAACGCGATTTGATTTTTCTTTTTTTATTTTCCGTTTAGACCTTGGTATAAAAATAAAAAATCCGATATACCCGGAAGGGAAGAAATGGTTCATGGGTAACCGGGAACTCTCGAGGAAGGATTTCGTATTGAATTTTGGGATAGGATATCCATTCTAAATTAATATTTACCTGACAAACTTGGTAGTTCATTTTATTGGTAATTTATTGATAATGAATACTTATAATTTAAATCATTCTCAATCATCTTTATACTTTTCAATTATTGGTATAAATCTTACATTTAATTCCAATTTAATTTCCAAATCCTTTTTTATTTATAAATTTGCCTACAATCCAAAATCACTTAACGATTAAATAAATATTGAAATATGGCTATAAAAATTCTTGAGAAAGTCAAACCAGGTGTTATTACCGGGAAAAATCTTCAAATAGTATTCCAGATTGCTAAAGCTAACCAGTATGCCATTCCGGCAGTAAATGTTGTAAGCACAAATTCAGTAAATGCAGTTATTGAGGCTGCAAAGCTTATGAACTCGCCGGTAATTATTCAGTTTTCAAATGGCGGATCTATTTTCTATGCCGGCAAAACTCTTTCTAATGAAAATCAAAGGGCCGCGATAGCCGGTGCTATTTCAGGAGCTAAGCATATCCATATGATGTCTGAATTATATGGTGTTCCTGTAATTTTACATACAGATCATGCAGCGAAAAAACTTCTTCCCTGGATCGATGGATTGCTTGATTATGGCGAAAAGCATTATAAACAATATGGTAAACCACTTTTCTCTTCACATATGCTTGACCTTTCTGAAGAACCTCTGAAGGAAAATATTGAAATTTGTAAAAAATACCTGGAACGGATGGCCAAGATTGAAATGACCCTTGAAATTGAGTTGGGAGTAACAGGTGGAGAGGAAGATGGTGTTGATAATTCCGGTCTCGATAATTCTATGTTATATACACAACCGGAAGATGTTGCCTTTGCTTATGAAGAACTTGGAAAAATATCTCCTAACTTTACGATCGCTGCATCGTTTGGGAATGTTCACGGTGTGTATAAACCAGGAAATGTTAAATTGACTCCCAAAATCCTTCATAATTCCCAGGAATACATCCAGAAAAAATTTAAAACAGTTTCAAAACCTGTAAATTTTGTATTTCATGGTGGTTCAGGTTCGTCCCGGGATGAAATTCGGGAAGCAATAAGTTATGGAGTCATAAAGATGAATATTGACACTGATACACAATGGGCGTTCTGGGATGGAATAAGGATCTATGAAGCCAAAAACCATGATTATCTGCAAGGACAGATTGGTAATCCGGAAGGCTCCGATAAACCTAATAAGAAAAAGTATGATCCTCGTGTTTGGTTACGCGAAGGAGAAGTTGCAATGGTAGAAAGACTTAAAATTGCATTCGAGGACTTGAATTGCATGAATAGACTTTAATTAATTTCTTAATAATTCAGTAAACTAAAATTACGAATTCTTGAGAATCTGTTACATACTTCGATCCCTGTCTTTCAGGGGAGGCGTTGTACATAGCTTCTCATTTTACCTGGATTTTTATTTGATTTTTTTCACCTGAGTTGCATGATTTTCGTCTGGGTGTTTTAAACTACTATCGCTCCCATTCCATACTCCCATAAATTATTTACATTTTTTTCCTTTTAATGGCAGATTTTCTGAAAAATTAGCCATTAAATAGATATGAAAGAATTTCTAAAAGACTATTTTTCATTTACCCGGACTGAAACTCGGATTATTATAATCCTTTCTTTATTGATATTGATACAGATATCAATCCGTTATTTTTTAACACACAAAAACACCGAAAATTATAAGCCCTCAGAACAGGAAATGAAAATTGTGGAAGAGTTTATTGCATCTTTAGAATTTCGTGAGATTGAAAATAAAATACCCGACAAAACAAACCATAAGGCATATTATAATAAGCTGGAATCATTTGACCCAAATACTGTTCTTGAAAAGGACATGCAAAATATGGGTTTTCCAGAAAAAGTAATATCAAATATTTCAAAGTATAGAAAATCGGGGGGATATTTTTATTCTCCAGCAGATGTCAGAAAAATTTATGGGATGACAGATTCAGCATTTATTTTAATCTTACCTCATATCAACCTAATGAATTCCAATGCAATAGAAAATCAAACCTCACAAAAAGAAATTACTTTAGTAAATGTACCTGACTTAATTAATATAAATACGGCTGATTCTTTCCAATTGATAAGTTTATATGGTATCGGTCCAACATTTGCTTCGAGGATTATTAAGTATCGTAATGAACTGGGCGGGTTTATTCGTCCAGATCAACTACTCGAAATTTATGGTATGAACCTTGAAAAATACAATCTTTTTATCAATAGAATATTTATAGATACCCTGGATATCAGAAAGATTGATATCAATACAATTTCATTCTCTGATCTAATTAAACATCCATATGCAGATGAGGAATTAACGACTTCAATCCTCAAATTCAGGGATTTCAGGGGAAAAATAAATTATATTCAGGAATTATTTTCCTTTCAAATAGCAAACAAAGAAAAACTCAAAAAAATTCAACCATACCTTTATATATCAAAAGAAGAATGAATAGCATCGAAATCGCTTGATCATATTAAGACGATTTAACCTTTTTTCAGAATGAACTTTAACATAGAAGGGTATATGAAAATAATGATGCAATATAGATTGGTTAAAAATCATTATCTCTTTCTTTCATTATAGAAGAACTTTCAAGGCTTGCCCCTTCAAAATAACATAATATTTGTTTCGGATTGTTTCATAAAAACGTGGATATAAAAAAAATATCAGGTAATCCAGCTTTTTTTCAATTTTTGTGGACTTTCTTCTCCAAATTTTTTAACTTAGATGAATAATTTATTAAAATTATTATTATTGTAATCTCCTGTATTATAGCTTTTTATATTGATATTTGCAGACAAATGAAAAAATGTTATGTTTTTTTTGATAATAAGGAGTTGAATTAATAAATTTGCGGCTCACTAAAAAGCAAAGAAATAAGATGATAGTCATTCCTATTAAAGAAGGCGAAAATATTGAAAGAGCGCTGAAAAAATTTAAAAGAAAATTCGAAAAAACCGGAACTATTAAGGAACTCAGAGGCAGACAGGCCTTTGTAAAACCATCTGTTGAAAAAAGACAACAGAAGCTTCGTGCAGTTTATGTACAACAAATTCAGCAGCAGGAAGACTGATTTTCATACAGGGGAGTGCAGGAAAAAGAGGAGATACATAAATTCCTGCCTATGTCGTACCAGGAAGATTTTTTATCATACTTACGTTTCGAAAAGCGGTACTCAGATCATACTATAAAGTCATACCATAACGATTTATCTCATTACAATACCTTTTGTATGGAGGCTGGAACAGAAGGTATTCTCCTTGATCATAAGTTAATAAGGATGTGGATTGTCTCTCTGCTTGAGAGTGGTATCAATCCAAGATCAGTTAACCGTAAATTATCTACTCTTAAAACTTTTTCCAAATACCTTATTAGGGAAGGGGTGCTCACATCTAATCCTCTCGATAAAGTTCTAAAACCTAAAATGAGTAGTAGAATACCTTCATTCGTGGATCAGAAAAAACTGAATGAAGCACTGGACACATATGAGTTTGGGATAGATTATCAGGGAATCCGTAACCAAATCATCATTGAAATGCTTTACCAGACAGGCATAAGAAGGAGTGAATTGACTGGGTTAAAAACATCATCAATTCAACTCTATGATAATACTATTAAAGTGTTAGGTAAAAGAAATAAAGAAAGATTAATCCCAATAAATTCAAAGTTTGCGCAAAGAATAAAAGCATACTTGGAATTGCGAAATGCAAATTTCCCAGATCTTACAGAAGATAGTTTATTTCTGACACTGCAGGGTATGCCTGTTTACCCAAAGCTAATTTACAGGCTTGTTCATAATTTTCTAAAAATGATTACCACACTTGAAAAGAAAAGTCCTCACCTCTTAAGACATACCTTTGCAACTCATCTGCTTAATACTGGGGCAGACATCAACGCCATTAAAGAATTACTTGGACATGCTAATCTTTCAGCAACACAGGTTTATACTCACAATACATTTGAAAAATTAAAAGATATATATCAACAGGCTCATCCGAGAGCCAAATAATAAAGGAGGTCTGCCATGAATACTAAAATTCATTCAATTCATTTTGATGCTGATTTAAAACTTATCGAGTTTATTAGTCAGAAAATTAAGAAGTTAGAGCAATTTCATGATAGGATTATTTCAGCAGAAGTTTTCTTACGACTTGAGAATGTGCAGGATATGGAGAATAAAATCGTGGAGATCAGACTTGAGATTAGGGGAAACAATGTGTTTGCCAAAAAACAGAGCCGAACTTTTGAAGAGGCCACTGACCTCACTATTGAGGCTTTACGTCGTCAGTTAGTGAAACATAAGACCAAAATCGGTAGATAAGAAAAATACTTCCAAAAAACAAAGATTTTTTTTGTGATATAACTAAAATATATATACATTTGCAATCCGTTTTTGGGAGGGTATTTTTCCGTGATGTTCTGTGAATGCCGATGTAGCTCAGTTGGTCAGAGCAGCTGATTTGTAATCAGCAGGTCGCGGGTTCGACTCCCTCCATCGGCTCTTTGTATTGTATTTATTCGAGGAATTAATTGATATTCAATTTATTTCAAGTCTAAAAGGAGAAAGTGAGACGAGATTAAACGGGGTGTTCTTATCTTAATTGTAAGATGATTCATCCAAAGTTTTTATCCCTGACAAATATTTTCCGGGGAGATACCAAAGTGGCCAACTGGGGCAGACTGTAAATCTGCTGGTGTACGCC
>CAZKMG010000132.1:3157-9438 GCA_964553465.1 uncultured Bacteroidaceae bacterium | reverse complement strand
GAGTGGATTTTGCAAGGGAACCCAGACTGTTGCTTATATAAATCAAATATTATACAGATACCAGCAATATCTGGATCTCAACACTCTTGCAGTTTTGTAGGCGGGTATTTAGGAGCTTTCACGATTTGATAAATCCACACTTATATAGGATTTCAAAGTTTTTCCATAATGCATTTTGCCGCATTATTTCTCTAACTTTTTATCTACTGCACAAAAAGTTTACAACTAAGCGAAGCGTATAAAAAAGTCAACACAGATACCAACCTTCGGCTTTTTAAATCCCGCGATCCTTTTCTTCAGGGGCTAAAAAGGGATATTCGGAAATACCAAAACCAGCATCTTTTCAATTATTAAAGTGCTTACTCTCGAATCCAATTACCCCATTTTTCATAAAACATGATCGTTTTTGAGGTTATTTAAACCCCGCCTCAGCGAAAATCCGTTAAAAAAATCTATGAAACCCACATGATTGAATTTTTTAACTATTAATATTAAAAGTAATTCATTTTCAATCATGTGTGGTTCCATCCGACCTTACAAAATAAATTATTGACGGATGAATGAAGCGTTAAAAAAGAACCCCACATGTGTAAGAATATTCAAAGATGATTTAAATGGGTTTATGATCTCAAATAAGTCAATAATTTTGTTAACATGTGGGCTCCATCATACCATTTAAATCAATTACAATATGATGAAAAGCTGTTTGAGTCCCGCATAGCGGGACGAGTTCTTTTCTTTTAGCGGAATGAATCCCGTGCGAGTTTTCTCGGGCAAATAATAAAAATACCTTTGGGGATCTAAGAATCCTCGCGGCCTGACGCGAGATTCTTCAATTGATTTTTAGGATTTTCGGTGTAGCGGAGACTTTTCCCCGCCTGCCAGAGTAAATCTTACGGCGTGCAGGTTTGGTTCTTTCTTTTGGTGGTTGCAAAAGAAAGAACATTTAAATGGTATAAAAAATGGTCTTACTCCTGAATTTCCTTAAAAGCCAGGGGTTCACACTATCAGTGGATGACCCCCCACATTTAGATAATGATAATTTATTAAATTAGAATTTATTTGAGATTAAAATTTTAAAATGAACTATTTTAAGAATATCCCTGAATTCTCAGGGTTCATAACAGAAGATTGAAAGTCTGGGAATAAATTTTTGACTGTCCAACTATCTGGATAAACTCGTTCAGCATCATCGCTGTGGCTCCCCATATCTTGTTTTCATCAAGCTGAAAAAAGGGAACTTCAATTTCCTGTCCAGACAAATTCCATGTTTCTTTTTTCCGGTTTTCAGGATCAAAGAATGATCTGAGATTTGCTATAATCAGATAACTTACTTCTTTTTCATCTATTCGAAATACAGGCTCATGCTCATAAAAAGCTACAAAGGGGTGGACAATAATATTACTTACAGGTATAAACAGCGGGCTTAAAGCACCCATTACCCTGGGTAGATCACGACTAATTCCTATCTCCTCTTCAGTTTCTCTTAGGGCTGTCCCAAGAAGATCGCTATCCTCCTCTTCATGAATCCCACCTGGAAAGCTGATTTGTCCGCTATGTGGACCATTATATTCAGTTCTTTTTATCAACGCAATTTGCAAATCATTTTTCCCTTTAAAGAGACAAATCATAACTGCTGCCATTCTTTCTACCATCTCTTGTTCAGTGATACTTCGGATACCAGGAGCCATAACAAACTGGTAATCTTTTCCAGGTAAGGGTCTTCGAAGTTCCTCCTCTAGTTTATTGATGGTTTTTCTGAAGTCCATTTTCTAAATCCAAGATATTTTTAATTTATGGTTAAAATATTTTTCCAAAAGCAATAAATTCTTTTCAAATCTAATTATTGGAGCGAAAATACTCATTTTTGAAATTTTGGACACTAACCATAAATGTATGCAAAACTAAAAAGTCTCAGGCATTTATCATGAAACATTCTCCAAGCAGGGATCTCATCCCTAATTAAAACGTATTGCATCAGCGGGTGAGATCCGTGTAATGAGCATTGAAGGAAGAATCAAAAAAGTCATAATAAGAATAATCGTACCAAGATTTAATATTAAAATATCAAATACTTCTATATTTATTGGAACTGTTGTAAGATAATAGGAAACAGGGTCCAGCTTAATGACTTCATACTTTAATTGAATCCAGCATAATATTAATCCCAACAAATTTCCCCAAAAAAGACCTTTAATTGTCATATAGGCAGACTGGTAAAGAAAAATTTTCCTGATATTTCGATTTGTCGAACCAAGTGCTTTTAAAATACCGATCATATTTGTCCGGTCCAGGATAAGAATAAGAAGGCCTGAAATCATATTAAATCCTGCCACTACAAGCATGAGGATTATTATGATCAGTACATTCATGTCCTGGAGATTAAGCCAATCAAATATTTGCGAATTTTTTTCTTCAATATTCACGACTTTTACTCTTGAGCCATCAGGGAAAAATGAAGTTGCAACAATTTCATCAACCTTATCTGTTACCTGTTGAAGTTGCTGAAAATCTGAAATTACAAGTTCAAGTCCGCTTACCTGGGTATTATTCCAGTCAGAAAGTTTCTGAATATGTTTAATATCCACAAGAGCAAATGCTTTATCAAATTCCTGCAAGCTTGTTTCATATATCCCGGATATGGTGAACTTGCGAAATCTTGGCGTTTCCTGGATAAACCACATCTGAAAGCTATCTCCAACCCTTAGTTTTAATTTTCTCGCAATATAAGTGGAAACCAGAATCTGATTTGAGAGAATACTGTCACTCACCCTGAATGATTTACCTGACACCATTGATTGATCAAAAAAGTGCCAATCATAATCGCTTCCTACTCCTTTTAATACTAAACCCTGGATATCATTTTCTGTTTTGACTATTCCGGCTTTAAGCCCGAAAACCTGAATATGACTGATTTCTGGTAATTCCTGGAGTTCTTTTAAAAAAGGTGGTTCAGAAGAAATTGGTTTGGTTTCAAAAGACAGATTAGAATCATAATTAAGGATTTGAATATAGGAACCAAATCCAATAACCTTGTTCCGGATTTGCTTTTTAAACCCGGTCACCGTACTAATTGCAACAATCATCACAGCTAAGCTCAGGATAATACCAAAAATTGCAATTCCAGTAATATTACCTGAAAAACGCTTTTTGCTATCTTTATCCTTAATAATTCTTTTCGCAATAAATAATTCTGTGTTCAATCCGGAAGATGCAAATTGGGTTATACCTTTGATTACTTTTGCAAAAGTAATAAATTCGCGGTTATTGTATTAAATAATTCCTGATGCTTCGATTATTCCTTTATCTATTTGTTTTTATTAACCTGAATGCTTATTCCCAGGATGGGTCCAAACATTTAAAAATTCTTTGTGGTGCTGACCAGACTAGTTTATATTTACCCCTAATCACCTCAAAGAATGTGGGAATAGTTGCTAACCAGACTAGCAGGATTGGAGAAACACACCTCGTGGATTCCCTTTTTACCCTGCAAATCAAGATCATCAGAATATTTTCTCCTGAACATGGCTTCAGAGGAAATCTGGGAGATGGTACTTTAATAAGAAATGAAAAAGATGCAAATACAGGATTACCCATATTTTCGCTGTATGGAACAAATAAGGAAATGCCAGAGGATTATTTACTTGATATAGATATAGTTATTTTTGATTTACAGGATGTTGGTACCAGGTTTTATACATTTATTTCTACCATGCATTATGTAATGAAAGCCTGTGCAAAGATGAATGTTAAACTGATTATTTTAGACAGGCCAAATCCAAACGGGAATTTTGTGGATGGTCCGGTCCTTCATCTCGTGTTCTCTTCATTTATAGGCCTTCATCCTATACCTTTAGTTCATGGTTTAACCATTGGCGAGCTGGCGAAAATGATTAATGAAGAAGGTTGGCTGGGAGATGGATTAAAATGCAACCTTAGCGTTATACAATGTAAAAACTATAATCATAGCATGGTATATCAACCACCTATTCCTCCATCTCCTAATCTGCCAAATCTGCAAGCTGTGAAACTTTATCCTTCCCTTGCCCTATTTGAAGGAACACAAATAAGTATTGGCAGGGGAACGGAGTATCCGTTCCAGGTTTTCGGACATCCCAATTTGGATTTTGGAGAGTTCTGGTTCACTCCTGTAAGTAAGCCAGGGTTTTCCATTCATCCTCCATGTGAAGGCAAGAGATGCCGTGGAATTGATCTGAGAAACTTTGTCCCTAATGATGGCATCTGGGATAAAATTAATCTTGAATGGTTGATTGACGCATATCGTACCTTTGAACCAAAAGATTCTTTTTTTAATTCTTATTTCGATAAACTTGCAGGCACTGACCAGTTGCGAATTGACATCGAGAAAGGTATTTCAGAAAAAAAAATACGTCAAAAATGGACTGCTGAACTTAGCAAATATTTAAAGTTAAGGGAAAAATATTTATTATATCCATGAATATGAATTTCATATATAATGAGATCATGCTCTATTGTTTTAATATTTTTTGCCATAGTTGTTGAAAATACCTGAATCAGGATTTACTATCTGATCTCTGTATGCTTTGTGTTTTTTCTTTTTGAACTTGTTGCTAAAAATATTTAACCACAAAGTCCATAAAGGATTCCACAGAGTTCACAAAGACGGTCATATATGCCTATAAATTAATATATTAAATTTTCAAAATTTTTAAATTAATTAGGATGTATTTTAATCACATAACGCGTAATGATTATTTTGCACTTTTGTAAAAATATCATATTATTACACTAAATCGGGATAGCACTAAAATTTGAATATAAAATGAAGGAAATAATTGTACTGGTTTTCTTTTCGATAATCTTTTTCATCATTGATACTGAGGTTGCTTTTTCACAGAGTGTAACTGCTTACAAATATATTGGTGTTGAAAAATGTGCTTCTCCATGTCACAATGATGCAAAATTGGGTTTTCAGTATAATATCTGGAAAATCAGCCCCCATTCAAAAAGCTATACTACGCTTGCTTCAGGAAAAGCTAAACGGTATGCAAAGAATGCCAAAATAACAGGAAATCCGCAGGAGAGTGAATATTGCTTAAAATGCCATATTACAGCAGCAGGGCTTGATTCATCATACATTACATCAACCTATAGAAAAGAAGATGGAGTGACTTGTGAAGCTTGCCACAAAGAAAAATCAATGACTAAAACCATCATAGGGAGTGAAACTGACTGTTTAAATTGTCATAATGATACTGTACATAAAATGCAAAAATTTAATTATAAGGAAAAATATCAACTAATTGCACATCCGAGGCCAAAAGAAATAAAGGAAGAAAAATAAGATTGTATTTTCAAGTTATCAAATTATTTAACTCTTCCCGGATATTGAAGCAAAGCGTTTTCCAGACATTCCATTGCCAGTTCAAGATCTTCCTTTTTTAGCACATAAGCAATTCTTACTTCCTGTTTACCTGAACCCGGGGAGGAATAAAAACCAGAAGCAGGAGCCAGCATAACAGTCTGATTATTATATTCGAAATCATTCAGCAGCCATTTTGAAAATTTATCCGCATCGTCTACCGGAAGGTGGGCAATAGCATAAAATGCTCCTTTCGGAGTTGGGCATTTAACACCTTTCATCTTGTTAAGTGTTTCAACCAGATAGTTCCGCCGTCTTAAATATTCATTGTAAACTTCTTTAAAGTATTCAGAGGGAGTGTCTATTGCAGCTTCCCCAACTATCTGGCCAAATGTGGGAGGGCTTAATCTGGCTTGTGCAAATTTTAGTGCAGTATTTATGACTTCCTTATTTCGTGTAACCAATGCCCCGGTACGTGCACCGCAAGCACTATAACGCTTTGAAATGGAATCGATCATAATTGTATTTTGCTCAAGACCCTTTAATTTCATCGCCGAAAAATGTTCCAGCCCATCATAACAAAATTCCCTGTAGACTTCATCAGAAATCAGGAAAAGATCATGTTTACGCACTAATTCGCCAAGCTTATTCATTTCTTCGCGGGAATAAAGATATCCGGTGGGATTATTCGGGTTGCAGATAATGATCCCACGGGTTTTCGGAGTGACTAACTTTTCAAATTCTTCAATGTCCGGTAAGGCAAAATTATTCTCTATAGTTGATTTCACTGGAATTACTCTGATCCCGGCTGCAGTCGAGAACCCATTATAATTTGCATAAAATGGTTCAGGTATGATAATTTCCTCATCATAATCAACAGTGGACATCAATGCAAAGCTTACTGCTTCGGAACCTCCTGTAGTAATAAGAATGTCAG
>CAZKMG010000132.1:0-3147 GCA_964553465.1 uncultured Bacteroidaceae bacterium | reverse complement strand
CTATTTCAGGTGTTTTTATATCCGGTTGTCCTATATTAAGATGATAGACCTTTATTCCTTTTTTCTTTGCTTCTTCTGCATAGGGAACAAGCTTCCTTATTGGTGAAGCAGGCATATTCTGTCCTTTTTTTGAAATATATGGCATTCTTCAGATTATTTAGTTTTTGTTAGTAATTTTTGCTGGTACGACTTCTCCTGTAATAAATAAATTCACAGGTGAGTTTTTTGCGTTGGAATATACCGAGATGGTTTTACGAAAAATTCCTCGAATATTCGTATTATATTTTATCGTGATAACTCCCTTTTCACCATACTTAAAAGGATCACGTGGCCATTCCGGGCTCGTACATCCACAGCTTGTTTTCACATTATTTAAAATCAAAGGCGTCCTTGAAGTGTTAGTGAATTCAAATGTGCATATCCCAGGACTTCCGACTGATATCCGACCATATTCAAAATTTATTTCTTTGAAGCTAATTTCAGCTGCAGAATTTACATCAGGATTCCGTGTGGAATACCTGCATGCCTCAGGTAGTAATATAAACAATAGGGCTATAGGAAGTATTTTTTTCATCCGTATACAATTTATTTTTAATGGTCGGAAAGCTTGTTCCGCATTACGGGAGAACCACACATGATTAACTCCATTGAGCTCGCTAGCTCGGTTGAAATTGAATTATTTTCATTCTTGTTTGTGATTGGGATCAATCATATGGGTTTCATTAATTGAATAACTGACCACCAAATATTTTGGGATTAAAATTAGTAAAATATGGTGAAAAATACAGGTTAAATACACTGCTATAGTAATAAATTATTATATTATTAAGTAAAAGATGTTTAATAAAAGATGAATGCGTTTTTGCATCAATAAACGGTCATTTTGTTCATTTGCACGTATGATAGAAGGAATAAAAAAGATTGATTGTTTTTAATACCTTTTCATTTTACCACTTCGCAAAGTACTGTCATTTTCTTCTCAATTGGCTTTTCCTTATAAAGCAATTGAAATTAATATATGTACTCATGTGCGTAAAGGTTTTTATTGTTATTTTTGAAAAGTTTTTAATATCGACTATGCAGGATTAATGAATTGCAGACAGGATAAAAGTCCTTTACTCGATATTCGTGATTTTATTTTTTTTCAATGGTGTCCGGTAAAAAAATGAAGGATTGACAACAAGCCCTATTTATATCGCATCCCATAGGAACTTTGTTAAATTAGGGTTGCTTTTTATTTCTACCAATATTTGATCTTAACAGGATCCTCCCATAGGGACGAAATACTGGTAGCTAAATAGTTGCAAATAAATAACAAAGTCCTGTAGGGACGAAATAATCTGTTAACGGACAACAATGATTTTTTATAGAAACCTTTTGATAATTAGCACTAGAATATGGATATTCCTTCCAAATATGATCCTTCAATAACTGAGGATAAATGGTATAAATTCTGGATGAAAAGTGGTTTTTTTAATTCTGATCCGGATAACCGTAAGCCGTATACTATTGTCATTCCTCCGCCAAATGTGACAGGTGTTTTGCATATGGGGCATATGCTGAATAATACTATTCAGGATGTACTTGTTCGCAGGGCTCGCATGCAAGGTAAAAATGCCCTTTGGGTTCCAGGTACGGATCATGCCTCCATTGCCACTGAAGCCAGGGTAGTTGTGAATCTCAGGGAAAAGGGAGTTGAAAAGAGTGATCTTTCCAGGGAAGAATTTATGAAGCACGCATGGGATTGGACCCATAAACATGGAGGTATTATCCTTGAACAACTTAAAAAATTAGGTGCTTCATGCGACTGGCGAAGAACAAAATTTACCATGGACGAAGATATGTCGGAGAGTGTAATCAGGGTATTTGTGGATTTATTCAAAAAAGGATATATATATCGGGGAGTTAGGATGGTAAATTGGGACCCTCTGGCAAAAACTGCTGTTTCTGATGAGGAAGTTATTTACCGAGAAGTAAAATCAAAACTATATTTTTTAAAGTATCCCATTTCAGGTGAGGATGGATTCATTATCATAGCAACCACGCGTCCGGAAACCATTTTAGGTGATACTGCGGTTTGCGTGAATCCAAATGATAAAAGATATACTGAGTTTTATGGCAAAAAAGCTATTATTCCTTTAGTCGACCGGGAAGTGCCTATCATCACAGATGAATATGTAGATATGGAATTTGGTACCGGCGCACTGAAAATTACTCCAGCTCACGATGAGAATGATTATAAGCTGGGGATAAAACATAAGCTTGAATCAATTAATATATTTAATGATGACGGAACTTTAAACAAAGCAGCAAAGTGGTTTGTAGGGGAAGATCGCTTTATTGTTCGTAAAAAAATTGTAAAAGTACTGAAAGAAAAGGGCCTTCTCCAAAAGGAAGAAGATTATGTAAACAAGGTAGGTTATTCAGAACGAACTGATGCAGTAATTGAACCCCGGCTTTCTCTTCAATGGTTCCTGGCTATGAAAGAATTATCGGCTCCTGCACTCGAAAATGTAATCAACGACAATATACTCCTTCATCCGCGCAAGTATAAAAATACTTATTCACACTGGATGGATAATATTAAAGACTGGTGTATTTCGCGTCAGTTATGGTGGGGACATAGAATACCAGCCTATTTTTATGGAAACGGAGCCAATGATTTTGTTGTAGCGTTAAATGAAGAAGAAGCCCTTAAACTGGCAAAGGAAAAAAGCAGAAATCCAGGATTGTCAATACATGACCTCCATCAGGATGAGGATGTACTCGATACATGGTTTTCATCCTGGCTATGGCCTATCTCAGTATTCGATGGAATAAGAAGTCCTGGCAATAGAGATATCACATATTATTATCCTACAAATGATCTGATCACTGCTCCAGAAATTCTCTTTTTCTGGGTTGCCAGGATGATTATTGCAGGGTATGAATATATGGGTGAAAAACCATTTCAAAATGTATATCTCACTGGGATTGTCAGGGATCAGAAAAGAAGGAAAATGTCAAAATCGCTTGGAAATTCGCCTGATCCTTTAGAGCTTATTGAAAAATACAGTGCTGATGGGGTCAGAGTTGGTATGCTGCTTTGTTCACCTGCAGGGAATGACCTGCTTTACAAGTTGAAACAACAGGAAGGGTATGGCCAGG
>CAZKMG010000131.1:0-9450 GCA_964553465.1 uncultured Bacteroidaceae bacterium | reverse complement strand
TATATTAAAACAGAATGATTACCTTTTTGTTGTTACTCCCTCACATATATTTTTGAAGAATAGTATTATTCCCATTCAATAGTAGCGGGAGGTTTTGAGCTTATATCATAAACTACCCTATTAATTCCCTTGACTTTATTAATTATATCATTAGAAACTTTACTGAGGAATTCATATGGGAGGTGTGACCAGTCCGCAGTCATACCATCAGTGGATCCTACAGCTCTGAGAGCAATGACATTCTCATAGGTTCTCTCATCTCCCATTACTCCGACTGATTGAACTGGAAGAAGAATAGCTGCTGCCTGCCAAACACTGTCATATAAGCCATATTCCTTTAGAGCATTTATATAGATGTAATCAGCTTCTTGCAAAATACCGACTTTTTCATGTGTAATTTCCCCAATTATACGTATACCAAGTCCCGGTCCCGGAAAAGGATGTCTTTGTAATAATTCCCTTGGCAAGCCTAGTGTCTTGCCAACTCGCCTTACTTCATCCTTGAAAAGAAGATTGAGAGGTTCGACCACGTTGAGTTTCATTTTTTCTGGTAAACCCCCCACATTATGATGCGATTTAATAGTAGCAGAAGGCCCATTTACTGAAATAGATTCGATCACATCAGGATAAATAGTTCCCTGTCCTAACCATTTAACATCCTGAATTTTATGGGCCTCTTCCTCGAATACTTCTATAAAACTTTTTCCTATGCTTTTTCTTTTCAATTCCGGATCGGAAATCCCTTTGAGACCCTTAAAAAACTTTTCAACGGCATTTACACCAATTACATTAATACCCAAACCCAAATAAGACTTCAAAACCGTTTCAAATTCATTTTTACGCAACAGGCCATTATCAACAAAAATGCACGTCAGGTTATTTCCTATTGCTCGGTTTAAAAGAGTTGCTGCAACAGAAGAATCGACCCCTCCAGAGAGCCCTAAAACCACTTTATCTTGCTGTAATTGCTTTTTTAGTTTATTAACAGTCATTTCAATAAAAGATTCAGGAGTCCATTCCTGTTTGCAACCACAAATATTTACTGCAAAATTCTTTAAAATAAGAGAACCCTCTGTAGTATGATAAACCTCGGGATGAAACTGTAATCCGAAAATAGGTTGATATTTATCTGAAAACGCACCCACATGTATGTCAGCGGTGCTGGCAATAATCTCGAAATTATCGGGAATTTTTGTAATAGTATCTCCATGAGACATCCAAACCTTAGTATTAGGACTAACCCCGGTTAATAAAGGATTAAGGATTTCAATAAATTTAAGTCTGGCCCTACCATATTCTCGAACAGCGGAAGATTGCACTTCTCCACCACTCTTATGAACGAGCCATTGTGCCCCGTAACATATACCAAGAACAGGAATTTTTCCTTCAAAATAGCCTATATCGGGAATAGGTGCATCTTTATCCTTTATCGAAAAAGGACTACCAGATAAAATTATTCCTTTTACAGAAGTCAGATTTTCAGGATAATGATTAAAGGGATAAATTTCACAATAAACTTTAAGTTCTCTTACCCTCCTGGCTATTAACTGTGTATACTGCGATCCAAAATCAAGAATGACAATTTTATCTTCCAAAACGTGATAATTTAAATTTGTGCTAAATTTAGCCTGAAAAATTAATTAATTTCAGATCCAGGCTTTAATAATTCCTATTCTCACCAAAAAAACATTATTTTAGTTAAAGTTTAATATATCCTTTTGTTATTGTGGATAATTTTCAATTCATGATATAGGAATACCTATTGAATACAAATGTATAATTTCCTTGAACTATGATTAATAGTGATTTAAGAATTATCAGTTGATCGTTCTCTTTCCACGTAATAAATATCTCCATCATTTACAATATATGTTTCAGGGAATATGTTTCTGGCTTCCTGAGCAAGAAAATCAACCTCTTTATATCGGGACGAGAAATGACCCAGAAGCAATTTCCGTGAGCCTGAAAGTTTAGCTATCATGGCAGCCTGTACAGCAGTAGAATGGTGGGTTTGAAGCGCAATTACCTCATCCTGATGGGAGAAAGTGGCTTCATGAAATAAAATATCTGCAGCATCTACTGCTTTGATGATGGATGGATCATAGGCGGTATCCGAACAATATGCAAATGACCTCAATTTCCATGGTGGCTGCGTCATCTTATTGTTAGGAATACACTGTCCATCAGCAGTGTAAAAATCCTCCCCTTTTTTTAATTTGGCAATACTTTCCAGATCAGGTTTATATTTATCAATACCTTCCTTTTTCAGATTAAGATCCTGGCGAATTTCCTTAAAAAAAAATCCACATGTAGGTGCACTATGTTTTAGAGGAAATGAGAAAACCTCAATCCAATCATCTTTGTAAATGAGTTTTTTTCTCTTATATCCCAGTGGGTGGACTATTACTCTATATTTTAGTTCGTGAACAAAGTATTTATCATAAAATCCAATGATTTCCCTTAATTCACCAGGGGAATAAATATGCAAATCATTCTCTCTGCCGAGAAGCTGGAAGCTTGATAGAAGACCGAACAAGCCAAATATATGGTCTCCATGAATATGACTAATAAAAATATGATTTATTTTACCAAAACGGATTTTAAATTTGCGTAATTGGATTTGGGTGCCTTCGCCACAGTCGATTAGAAATAAACGCTCATTTACATTAAGAAGATGAGCTGGTGGAAATCTTTTTGATGTGGGTAATGCAGAACTGCTGCCCAAAATGGTCAATGAAAAAGGTACTTGTTTTTTCAACTAAATGATCAGATCAACCGTTAACCAGGGCCTCAGCATCCTTAACATTCCCAGTAATATTAAGCACTGTATCCAATTGGGAAATTGTAATCAATCTTTCGACTGCATCATTCAGTCCAGTTAAAACAAATGTACCTCCGGAATTTTTGCATAACCTATTTGCAACAAGGATGGCACTTAAACCGGAAGAATCGCAATATCTACAATTGCTCAGGTCCAGTATTATATTTTTCTCGCCATTACCAGAGACCAGCACCAATTCAGATTTTAAAGTCGGAGCTATGTGCGTGTCTAATTTTTCTTCCAATACTTTAATTAAAGTATGGTTTTCAAATTTATCTATCTGAAATTCCATTGCAAAAGATATTTATATTAACAAAGCTAATTTAATCATTTTCTTTGTTTTTTGCACTGGCTTTTTTCTTTTTCTCACTCTTTTCCATTTCATCTTTTAATGCTGCAAGTTCTGATATGTCTCCTAGAGTTGTCTTTTCAAGGTTTGCTTTCATTTTTTTCGGAGCTTTTTTAGGTGCAGCTTCCTTATTTTTTTCCTTAGTTTCAGCACTTATTTTCTTTTCATCTTCAAATATACGTGTATGAGATAAAACAATTTTTTTCGCTGATTTAGAAAATTCTATGACTTTAAAGGAGAGTTTTTCATCCGTTTTTGCTTGTGTACCATCCTCTTTCAGGAGATGCTTCTGAGAAACAAAACCTTCTACACCATAAGGCAATGCAATAATTCCGCCTTTATCAGTCATGTCGATAATTGTACCTTCATGCACTGAATCTACTTCAAAAATTGTTTCAAAAACATCCCATGGATTTTCTTCAAGTTGCTTATGGCCAAGGCTTAGACGTCTGTTTTCCTTATCAATTTCAAGAACAATTACATCAATATCAGCACCGATTGAGGTAAACTCAGCTGGATGTTTAATTTTCTTTGTCCATGATAGATCGGAAATGTGGATTAAGCCATCCACTCCTTCCTCGATTTCAACAAATACACCGAAATTGGTAAAATTACGAACTTTTGCAGTATGTTTAGAACCAGCAGCATATTTCTCTTCAATTTTATCCCAGGGATCTGTTTTGAGTTGTTTGATTCCAAGGGACATTTTTCTTTCTTCACGGTCCAGCGTAAGAATAACTGCTTCCAATTCATCCCCAACTTTGAGAAATTCCTGGGCACTTCTTAGATGTTGAGACCATGACATTTCGGATACATGAATAAGACCTTCCACTCCAGGTGCGATTTCAACGAAAGCACCATAATCAGCCATGACTACAACTTTACCTTTGACCTTATCCCCAATATTCAAGTTTTCACTTAATGAATCCCATGGATGAGATGAAAGTTGTTTTAATCCAAGAGCAATTCTCTTCTTATCATCATCAAAATCAAGTATTACAACATTCAGTTTTTGATCAAGCTGAACAATCTCTTCTGGATGATTTACTCTCCCCCAAGACAGATCTGTAATATGAATGAGTCCATCGACACCACCAAGATCTATAAATACACCATAGGATGTAATATTCTTTACAGTCCCTTCAAGAACCTGCCCTTTTTCAAGTTTGGCAATAATCTCTTTTTTCTGTTGTTCGAGTTCTGCCTCGATAAGTGCTTTGTGGGAAACAACAACGTTTTTAAATTCATGGTTAATTTTTACAACCTTAAATTCCATTGTCTTATTCACAAATATATCATAATCACGAATTGGTTTCACATCAATTTGTGACCCTGGCAGGAATGCTTCAATGCCAAAAACATCTACTATCATTCCACCTTTGGTCCTGCATTTAATATATCCTTTAATTATTTCGTCATTTTCAAGGGCCTGATTAACACGATCCCAAGAACGCATAGCCCTTGCTTTTTTATGCGAGAGAATAAGCTGACCTTTTTTATCTTCTTTACTTTCAACATATACTTCTACCTTGTCACCTGGTTTAAGTTCCGGGTCATATCTAAATTCATTCAGGCTGACAACTCCTTCTGATTTATATCCTATATTTACAACTACTTCCCTTTTATTCATTGAAATAACAGTTCCTTCTATTACCTCATTTTCAGTTATGGTAGAAAGAGTTTCATTGTAAAGGTTTTCATACTTTGTTCTTTCGTCATCTTTATAAATATCATGTTTATTATTGATGACTGCCCAATCAAAATCTTCAACACCAAAATTTCCTATTTCATCTTCGCTTTTCAGATCACTCTTTTTTGATTTTGTATCTTTTTTTGAACTTTCTTTCTTTAAAGATTTTACAGGTTTTTTGGTAATAGGTGCTTCATCCTTTGTGGTCGATTCATCCACAACATTCGTGATTGGTTCATCCACAACCTTTGTGGTCGATTCATCCACAATATTCGTGGTTGGTTGATCCACAACCTTTGTGGTCGATTCATCCACAACTCGATTTTCAAATGAACTTTCAATTGTATCTTCCTTAGCTTGCTCTGTTATCACGTTGTTTGCTTCAATAACAGCTTCTTTGGATTCGTCTGCCTTGCTATTAGTTTCATTCATCTGATTTTCAACAACACTCTCTTTGGTATCAATTATTTCCAATGAAGTGTCTTTAACTTGTTTTGCCATGTACGTTTGATAATTAAATTAATAAGTTAGACATTATGTTTATTTTCGGTCGGCAAAGATACGATTTTCTTTGAAAAAGAAACAAATATTATTCAAATAATCAATGTATTAAATAACATGGGATTGACGAAAATCTGAATTTCAGTGTAAGGTTTCAATTTTTTTGGAATGATCTCTTAAGAAGTCAATAAATACTGTTCTTTAAAAAGCTTATATTTGACATGAGAAATAAATTTGGATTTAACTGAAATTTAAAAATTGAATAGTAGCCCTGGTTGCTTATAAATATCTTAAATGTTCAAATATGAAGAGGATACTCGTTACGGGGGGCGCCGGATTTATCGGATCACATCTTTGTGAAAGGCTCCTCCATGAAGGAAATGAAGTCATTTGTCTCGATAATTTCTTTACGGGCTCAAAATTGAATATCCTGCATTTAATTAAGCATCCATATTTTGAGTTGGTTAGGCATGACGTTACTTTTCCCTTTTATGCTGAAGTGGATGAGATATACAACCTTGCATGCCCTGCATCTCCTGTTCATTATCAATACAATCCAATAAAGACGATAAAGACTTCAGTAATGGGCTCTATTAATATGCTGGGACTTGCTAAACGGATAAAGGCCAAAATTTTACAAGCATCAACCAGTGAAATTTATGGAGATCCTAAAATACATCCGCAACCAGAGGAATATTGGGGAAATGTCAATCCAGTCGGACCTCGTTCATGCTATGATGAAGGGAAAAGATGTGCAGAGACAATTTTTATGGATTATCATAATCAGAATAAAGTTAAGATCAAAATTATTAGAATTTTCAATACTTATGGTCCACGAATGGATCCAAATGATGGACGAGTGGTTTCAAATTTTATTGTTCAGGCATTAAGTAACAAATCCATTACAATTTATGGAAACGGATTACAAACCAGAAGTTTTCAATACGTTGATGATCTTACAGAAGCATTAATCCGTTCAATGGCTACCCCGGATGAAATAACTGGACCCTTAAATATTGGGAACCCCGAAGAATTCACTATTCTTGAATTAGCGAAAATAATTAAAGAATTGACTAGATCAACTTCCGAGATAATTTTTTCCCCTCTCCCACAGGATGATCCGATTCAACGCCAGCCAGTGATTGATAAAGCAAATAAACTGCTTGGAAACTGGAACCCTGCAGTACCCCTAAGAGAAGGATTGGTAAAAACAATCGAGTATTTTAGAAAAATCTTATAATCATGAAAGGAATCATTCTTGCCGGTGGTTCAGGAACCAGGCTTTTCCCACTGACAAAAAGCATATCAAAACAAATTATACCTGTTTATGATAAGCCGATGATTTATTATCCCTTGTCTGTCTTAATGTTAGCAGGAATTCGTGAGATTCTTATTATATCAACTCCAAAAGATCTTCCACTCTATCGGGAACTCCTGGGAAACGGGTTGCAGATTGGAATTAGACTTAGTTATGCTGAGCAGCCTTCTCCGGATGGTCTTGCACAGGCATTCCTGATTGGAGAGGAATTTATAGGAAAAGAATCAGTTTGTCTTATTTTAGGGGACAATATCTTTTATGGACATGATTTTGGAAAATTGTTGTTAGAATCATCGCGTATCGAAAATGGGGCAGTTATCTTCGGATACTTTGTAAACGATCCTGAAAGGTATGGCGTTGTTGAATTTGATCAGCATGGAAAAGTGAAAAGTCTGGAAGAAAAACCGAGTCGCGCAAAATCAAATTATGCTGTAACCGGACTTTATTTCTATGATAATACTGTCGTTTCAAAAGCCAAGCGCCTTAAACCATCAAAGAGAGGTGAACTTGAAATAACAGACCTCAATAAAATCTTTCTCAGCGAAAAAAGCCTGAGTGTTAAGCTAATTGGAAGAGGGATGGCATGGCTGGATACAGGAACTCAGGAAAGTTTGCTGCAAGCTTCTAATTATATACATACCATCGAAAAAAGGCAGGGATTAAAAATTTCCTGCATTGAAGAAATTGCATATAAAAAAGGATATATTGATAAAAAGCAACTAATTAAACTGGCCGGAGAACTTGAAAATAGCCAATATGGAGAATACCTCTTAAACATAGCGAACGAAAAAATTTTCACCTTCGACAAATAAATCCTTCATGAAAGTAACCGAAACCGGATTCCCTGGACTAAAAATAATTAAACCTGAGATTTATAAAGATTTCAGAGGACATTTTTTTGAAAGTTACAACCTTGAAAAGATGCAGAATTCAGGATTAGAAGCAAATTTTATTCAGGATAATCAATCTGAATCCTCTTATGGGGTAATCAGGGGACTTCATTATCAAAAAAATCCTTATGCCCAGACAAAACTGATTCGTGTAGTACATGGAATAATATTTGATGTGGTACTTGACCTTCGTCAAAATTCTCCAACTTTTGGAAAATGGTTTGGAATAGAAATATCCGATGAAAATAATATGCAACTATTTATCCCAAAGGGTTTTGCACATGGATTCTCTGTATTGACTGCTAAAGCTATTGTGATTTATAAATGTGACAGACTCTACCATCCTCAATCAGAAACTGGAATAATTTACAATGATCCTTTTCTGGTTATTGATTGGAAAATTCCAAATGGAAAAGAAATTATTTCTGAAAAAGATAAAGCGTTGAAACTATTTAAATATGCAGAGCATAACTTTATATACTAAATCCCCAGGCATAATTTTCAATTAAACGATTTATGATTAAAATATTGGTTACCGGTGCAAATGGCCAGTTGGGATCATCTATCCGATTTGTTTCTAAAAACATCGGAGAATTTAGTTTTGATTATACGGATCTTAATGAATTAAACATCTGTAATCCATCCAATGTTGAGGACTATGTAAAATTGACTACTCCCAATTATATCATCAATTGTGCAGCTTATACTCAAGTTGATAAGGCTGAATCTGAACCCGAATTATGCTTTAAATTGAATGCCGAAGCCGTGAATAATTTAAAAAAGGCTGCAAAACAAGTTGATTCAAAGATTATTCATATTTCTACTGATTACGTATTTGACGGTAGTAAAAATTCACCATACACAGAGGATGATATTCCAAACCCTATTACGGTTTACGGAAAAAGCAAACTCAAAGGGGAAGAGTATTTACAAAATGATCCGAATGCAATAATTATAAGGACTGCATGGTTATATTCTCAGTTTGGAAATAATTTTCTTAAAACAATAATCAGGATGGGAATGGAAAGAGATACCCTTCAGGTAGTATCAGACCAAATCGGATGCCCAACATATGCTCCTGATCTTGCAGGAGGAATAATCTCAATAATCCGTTCTTCATTATCCAGTAATAAATCTTTCATTCCCGGAATTTATAATTATACTAATGAGGGAGTAACCAGTTGGTTTGATTTTGCATTGGAGATTGTTAAATTAATGAAACTGAACTGTAAGGTAATGCCTATTAAAACGAAAGAATACCCTTCTGCTGCAGTAAGGCCCTTATACAGTGTATTAAGTAAAACAAGAATCTGTAATACATTTAGTCTTGAAATTCCTTTTTGGGAGGATAGCCTTAATAGCTGTATTCATCATTTGAAATGAATTAAAATCAATGAATATGAGACAGACAGATATTTTGAAAATTGTCAGAGAAAAAGCACAGGAATGGCTTGGGCCAGATTTTGATCCAATTACAAGGGAAATAGTGCGTGATATGCTTGAAAATAAAGAAAATGAACTTATTGAATCCTTTTATAAAGACCTTGAATTTGGGACCGGTGGACTACGTGGTATCATGGGTCCAGGAACTAATCGGATGAATATATATACGGTTGGGATGGCAACTCAAGGTTTATCTAATTACTTGAAAAAGCAGTTTTCCGATATTGACCAGATTAAGGTTGCAATTGCGTATGATTCCAGAAATAACAGCCGGCTCTTTGCTGAAACTGCTGCAAATATTTTCACCAGTAATAATATTAAAGTTTATTTGTTTGATTCCTTAAGACCAACCCCTGAACTTAGCTTTACCATCCGTCATTTCGGCTGCCAGAGCGGAGTTGTGATAACAGCCTCTCATAATCCTAAAGAGTTTAACGG